>NZ_JBHTML010000003.1:0-85312 GCF_042679445.1 Arthrobacter sp. GCM10027362 | reverse complement strand
CCGACGGCGGGCCCGCCCTGCCTGCGGTGCCGGCCGCGCCGCAGGTACCTGCCACCAGCGGGCAGGCGCAGGCGCATCTTGATGCGGCCGCCGAGGCCGCCGAGGCGCGCCTGGATGCCCGCATTGATGTTTCCGCCCAGGAAGCAGCCGGAAAGTAGACTCTTGAGGCGAAGGTGCGGCGCGGGCACGACCGCGCCGCACCTGGCCGCAACCTGAAGGAAAGCATCTTGGCCCAAGCGCTCCCAGACGAGGTACTGTCCGCTGCGCAGGACGGGGACCCGGAGTCCTTCAGCAGGATTTACGCCGCCCTCGCCCCCGGGGTCGCCGGCTACCTGCGGGCCAGGGGCATGGAGGACGCCGAAGCCTCGGTCCAGGAGGTTTTCCTCACCATCTTCTCCCATATCGGCACGGTGCGGGGCGGCTACCAGGGATTGCGGACCTTCACCTTCTCGGTGGCGCACGCCAGGTATGTCGACGAAGTGCGCAGACGTGCCCGCCATCCCGGCTTCGCGGACTACGATCCCGAAACGGACACCCGCACCACCGGTTCCGCCGAGGACGTCGTGCTCGCCTCGCTGGCCGAAAGCGACGTCGGACAGCAGCTGCAGGCGCTGAACCCGGACCAGCGCGAGGTGCTGCTCCTGCGCATCGTGGCCGACCTCTCGCTGGAGCAGGTTGCCGAAATCATGGGCAAATCCACGGGCTCCATCAAACAGCTTCAGCGGCGGGGCCTGCTGAAGCTCAAGACCCTCATAGAAAGGAAGGAGGCACTGGTGTGACTGCGGTTCCCCCCAATAACGAACAATTCATCCGGCAGCTGCTGGACGAATCCGGCGTGGACACCTCGCTGCCCCTTCAGGCCGCGCTGCTGGAACTGCGTGCCGCCGGCACCGCACCGGTCCCGGCGCCTTCCGGCGAGCTCGCCGCATTCATGGCCCCGGCCGTGGCCCGGCTGCGGCCCCGCCGCAGGGCCATCAAGGGCGCGGTCATCGGCCTTGCCGTCGCCGCGGCCACGGGGCTCGGCGTTTCCGGCGTCGCCGCGGCCAATCCGCAATTCCAGGCAGCCACCGGCCAGGCCGTCGAACAGGTCATCCGCTTCTTCGCCCCTGCCGCCGGCAGCGCGCCGGCTGGCCAGACACCCGGGGACCCCGTGCCCGCCGGGGACATCGACGACCAGGTGCGGCCGACGCCGACGGACGCCCCCGGCTCCCCTGCCGCCACCCGGACCCCGGCCGCACCCGCGCAGTCCCCCGGTCCCAAGGACGCCGGACAGGACGGCTCGGTCGGCAGCAGGAATCCGGCTGCCCCGCCCGCACACGGCCAGACGGCCCCCGCAGAAGGACGCCGGGTCCTGCCGCCGGTACCCGAGGTACCGGTGCCCTCCGGCGTTCCGGGCCCGGACGGCGAGCAGCCCGGCGAACCCGGCCTGAAGGTGCCGCCGATTCCCCGGCCGACAGGGCCCGCCGACCTGCCGCACCTGCCCGTGCTGCCGGACCGGTAGGCCAGCCGGACGGGTAGGCCAGCCGGACGGGTAGGCCAGCCGGAGGGGTAGGCCTGCCGGTCGGGTAGGCCTACCGGATGGAGCCGAAGTCGGTTTCCACGTTCCGCAGCTGCAGCATCAGGGCCCTGCCTTCCGGCGGGGATGCCGAGGCAGCCGTCCTGGACCGCCGACATTCCCGCCCGCGCCCGCACCGCCGGCCCCGACCGCACGGAGAGCCGGTCACGCCCTCCGGCCCGCGCCGTCGCCTGCCGGGCCGACCCCTTGACGCGATCCGGCACGAAGCGTAGCCTTTTATTCAACTAAAGAGTTGATAAAGGAAGAAGTTGAATACATAGTGGACCCGGGCGACGACGCACTGCTCGACAAGGCCTTCCTGGCCCTGGCCGATCCGGTCCGCCGCCGCATCATCGCCCGGCTCAGCCGTGGCCCGGCCACGGTCAACGAGCTGGCCGAACCCTTCCAGATCACCAAGCAGGCGGTCTCGAAGCACATCCAGGTCCTCGAGCAGGCGGACCTGGTCACACGCACCCGCGAGGCCCAGCGCCGGCCCGTCCACCTGAACCCCGCACGGCTGGAAGCGCTGACCGCGTGGATCGACCAGTACCGGCTGGTCCGCGAGCGGCAGTTCCGCAACCTCGACGCCGTGCTGCGCGACCAGGCCGCAAAACGCGGCATCCAGCCAAAGGACACATCATGAACGCCCTGAAACTCACCGTTCCCGACAACGTCCCCTTCATCGATTTCGAGCGCGAGTTCGACTTCCCCGTCGCGGACGTCTTCCGCGCCCATTCCGAGCCGGAGCTGGTCAGCCAGTGGCTCGGTCCCCGGGGCACCTACGTGGACATCGACCATTACGAGTTCCGCACCGGCGGCAGCTACCGCTACCGGCACACCGGCCCGGACGGCATCTCCTACGCGTTTAGCGGGGTTTTCCACACCGTCCGCGAGAACGACATCGCCATCCAGACCTTTGAGTTCAGCGGCTACCCCGACAGCGTCAGCATCGAGTTCCTCAGCTTCGAGGACCTGGGCAACGGGCGCAGCCGGTTGCGCGCCCACTGCGTCTACCACAGCCAGCAGGCCCGGGACGGCATGGCCACCTCGGGGATGGAGTCCGGTCTGTCCCAAGGCTACGAGCGGCTCGAGGAGCTGCTGGCCCGGCTTACGGCCACGCACTAGGCGCCGACCCAGAAGGAGGAGCATCATGAGCAGCGCACTGAAACTGGACAACCCGCAGAACGCCCCGTACACCGACTACGAGCGCGAGTTCGACTTTCCCGCCGCGGAACTGTTCCGCGCCCATGCGGAGGCGGAACTGTACCGGCAGTGGATCGGGCCCCGCGGGCTGACTACGCGCGTGGAGGAACTGGACTGCCGCAGCGGCGGCTCCTTCCGCTTCGTCCAGCACGGGGACGACGGCGTCGAATACGCCTTCCGCGGCGTATTCCATACGGTCCGCGCCAGCGAGTTCATCCTGATGACCTTCGAATACGAGGGCTACCCGGACGTCGTGACGCTGGAATACACGACGTTCGAAGATCTGCCCGGCGGCCGCTCGCGGCTCACCGGGCACTCGGTCTTCCCCACGTTCGAGGCACGCGAAAGGTACCTCGCGGACGGGATGGAATCGGGCATGCGCGAAGGCTACGAACGGCTCGAGGAACTGCTGGGCACCTAGCAAGGCGCCGCGGACCGGGAGCCGGCCCGCGGCGCCTTGCCGGTCCTAGGCTGGATCCCCGGTCAGCGGCACCGCATCCCGGTCGCCGTCCAGCGGGGCCAGGTCCGCAGCGTCGCTGACGGCTTCCGGATCGACACCGGCCTTCACGGCTTCGTCGATGGCCTCCTCCAGCAAGGCCTTGGCCTGGTCGATTTCGACATGCAGCATTTCGACTGCCGCCGAGGCGGCCCACACCTGCTTCAGTTCCTCTTCCACAATCGTCTTCCAATCTGAATTCGGCCGTGCAACCGCAGACCGTCGAACTTACAGCGTAAACCATTTGTTTTACAGCATGGGAAATGCCGGATTAACAGCACGCGGCCTTCCTTGGGGAACGGTCCTCCGGGCCCCTCGGCGGGGTTTGGGCAGGGGCGGATTCCGGCGCCGGCGCGTACGCTGGTGGGCAAGTCGCACGGAGGGAGGAATCAGTGTCCGAGTCCGAGGCAAGACCCACGGAAGACCCGGCGGACGGCACCGCCGGCACCACGAAACCCCGGCTGGACCGGCAGCGTATCCTCGAGGCCGGTGCGGACTTCGTCGAGAAATTCGGCATCCGGCACCTGACGATGCGCCGGCTGGGCGCGCAGCTGGGCGTGGAGGCGATGTCGCTGTACCGGTACGTCCCGTCGCGGGAGAGCCTGCTCGACGGCATCGTCGAGATCGTTATCGACGAGCTTTACAGCGACCCCGAAGTCTACGTCGAACCGCGCCACGGCTGGCAGGACTACCTGCTGCGGCTGGCCCACGGCCTGCGCCGCCTGGCCCTGAAGCATCCCCAGGTGTTCCCGCTCATCGCCACCCGGCCCGCCGAGGCGCCCTGGGTGCGCCCGCCGCTGCGCAGCCTGCGCTGGGTCGAGTCATTCCTCAAGGCCCTCACGTCGACCGGCTTCTCCGACCAGGCCGCGGTGGACGCGTACCGGGTGTTCAGCAGCTTCCTGCTCGGCCATCTGCTGCTGGAAGTGTCGGCCATGGGGGCCGACGTCGGACCGGTGGAAGAAACCGAGCCGCGGCCGCCGAAGGAGGCCGACCTGAGCGGCTATCCGCTCCTGCAGCGCCTGCAGGACCTGCTCTCCCTGGACCGTTCGGCCCAGGAGTTCGAGGAATCGCTGGAGAACCTGCTGGACCGCCTGGAGCACCTGCTCGCCTGAGGGGCCGGACTCCTCCCGAATCCCCCCGACACGCCGCCGACGGTACGATCTTTTGCACAAACAATACTAAGCATGCTTTGCTTACACCGTAAGCAAGATCCGATTGCAGCCTTTGGGCCGGACAGGTCCGGGGGCTGCAGTTCACCCCGACCCAAGGAGGATGGACCGGCCCACCCCGGAACCGGACACTTCGAAACTCAGGGTGTGAAAGATGAGGAGAAATGCATGCGCGCAATTCGCAATAACTTCGACGCCTCCCAGTTCGACGCCTACGTCGACGGCACGGTAGCAGGATCGCTGCAGTACCGGATCCAGGATGGCCAGATGTGGCTTCTCGATGTGGAAGTGGACCGCGACTACCGCGGCCTGGGACTGAAGAGCGGCCTGGTACGGAATGCCCTGGCCGAGGCGCACCGCAGGCGCTTGTCGGTCCTGCCGTTCTGCCACGAAGCCAGGAAGCATGTTTTTGCCCATCCGGTTTTTCTCCAGCTTGTCCCCGCTGCAGAACGCCAGCGTTTCAGCAGGTCCATGAAGAATGTGCAGAAGTACGGTGCCACCCGATCCAGCAGGACCCGGCGGCAGGCCCCGGACCTCGCCGGCGCAGCGCCGCGCCCGGCCGGAAAGGCAGGGAATCGATGAACGGCAAACTCAAGGTCCTGGTGCGCGTCGACCTGGAAGGCTCTTCTGCCTGCATCGGCGTCAAGGGCGCGGTCAACACCCGGAATGTCCAGGCCCTCTATTCCCTGGCGAAGCGTGCCAGTTCCCTGGCCCCCGGCCTCGACGTTGCCATCGACCTCAGCGCGGCGACGGCGGAGCCCAAAGTTCTCGACGAACTGCGAACGTGCGCCGACTCCCACCACCTGCCCGAGTCCGTGGATCCAATGCAGACCGAATGCCGGCTCCGGGTCATCACCCAGGACCCGGTTGCCGATTCGGCACCAAGCGTGGCACTGGCCGCCTGACGGGCCGGCAAGCCCGGGCGGTGACGGAAAGCGGGTACCTCATTATGCTGGGCCCAGCCGGCGAATGCCGGATGGGCCCAGCACGGAGGGAGGACCATGGCCATGGACCACCGGGCTGACCGCCGCGCCACCGCCTGTTCCCTGCTGGCCGCCGTCCTGCTGGCAACCACCGCCTGCAGCGGCGGAATCGCCGGGACGCTGGGCCAATCCGCCAAGGACGCGTCCTCGGCCGTCGGTTCCGTCGCCCTGGCCCTGCGGCTCGAATCCAGCGGCCGGGCCACGGACGCCCTGGCGCAGGCCACCGCCGAGGACATGGTGGACGAGGCGGCCAGCGCCTACAAATCCGCCGCCTCGCAGTCACCTGCCAACAGCGCCGAACTTTCCCGGCAGCAGCAGGTGCTGCAGGTCCTGGGCCGGGCGCTCGACAGCCTGCAGGCGGCCCGGCTGGCCCAGCAAAGCGGAGACAATGCGGCACGGAACGCCGCCGCGGAAGACCTTGAACGCCAGGCCGGCGAACTGTCCCGGCTGAGCCGGGAGTTCAAGCCGTGAAGAAGGTCCTGGGCCTGGCGCTGGGCATCCTGACTGCCATCGGCGGGTTCGTGGATATCGGTGACCTGGTGACCAACGCCGTCGTCGGATCCCGGTTCGGCCTAAGCCTGGTCTGGGTCACGCTGCTCGGCATCGTCGGCATCTGCCTGTTCGCGCAGATGTCCGGGCGCGTGGCGGCAGTCAGCGGCCGTACCACCTTCGAAATCATCCGCGAACGGCTCGGTCCGCGCGCCTCGATGGCGAACCTGCTGGCCTCCTTCTTCATCAACCTGATGACCCTCACCGCCGAGGTCGGTGGCATCGCCCTGGCCCTGCAGCTGGCCAGCAGTGTGCACTACCTGGCCTGGGTGCCGGTGGCCGGCTTCGCCGTCTGGCTGGTGATCTGGCGGGTGAAGTTCAAGATCCTGGAGAACGTCACCGGACTGCTGGGCCTGACCCTGATCGTCTTTGCCGTCGCCCTGTTCCTGCTCGGTCCCAACTGGCTGCAGTTGGTCGGCCAGGCCATGGCCCCCGCCGTCCCGGACGGGGAAGAACCGGCCACCTACTGGTACTACGCCGTCGCCCTGTTCGGCGCGGCCATGACCCCGTACGAAGTGTTCTTCTTCTCCTCCGGGGCCGTGGAAGAAAAATGGACCGTGAAGGACCTGAACCAGTCGAAGGCGAACGTGCTGATCGGCTTCCCGCTCGGCGGATTCCTGTCCGTGGCCATTGCCGGCTGCGCCGCCGTCGTGCTGCTGCCGGCGCAGATCGGCGTCACCTCGCTGTCCCAGGTGGTGCTGCCGGTCGCCGAGGCCGGCGGCAAGCTGGCGCTGGCCGTCGCCATCGTGGGCATACTGGCGGCCACCTTCGGGGCAGCGCTGGAAACCACTCTCTCGGCCGGCTACACGCTCTCGCAGTACTTCGGCTGGTCCTGGGGCAAATTCCGGCCGCCCGTCCAGGCGGCCCGTTTCCACCTGACCATGATCGTGGGCCTGCTGATCGGCATGGCGGTGCTGATGACGAGTGTGGACCCGGTGCAGGTGACCGAATACTCGGTGGTGTTCTCCGCGATCGCGCTGCCGCTGACCTACATTCCGATCCTGATCGTCGCCAACGATCCGGAGTACATGGGCCAGCTGGTCAACGGGCGGTTCACCAACATCCTGGGCACCGTGTTCCTGGTGATCCTGGTGGTGGTTGCGGCGGCCGCCATCCCGCTGATGATCGTGACGGGAGCCGGATCATGACCGAGCCTGCGGGCAAGACCTTCGACGCGGTACTGCACCTGCTGGACCGGCAGGTGCTCGACGTGGACAAGCTGCCGGTCACCGCCGTGGACGACGTCGAACTCTCCGACATCCCCGACGGCCACATTGCCGAGGGCACGCCGGGGCCGGTGATCACCAACCTGCTCACCGGCTCCGTGCTCGGCACGCGCATGTTCGGCGGCCGGCCGCCGTCGTCGAGGCTGAAACGGATCCCCTGGCGCCACCTTGCCGAATTGGGCACCGCGCTGCGGCTGAACGTCCACGGCGAGGACCTGGATGTGGCCTGGACCGAACGCTGGGTCCAGCAGCACATCATCGGCAGGATCCCGGGAGGCAGGCATGATCCTCAGTGACCTTTTGGGCCGGGACGTGCTCGACGATACCGGCACCAAGGTGGGCCGGGTCATCGACGCCCGGTTCGTGCTGGACGGCAGTCCGGTGTCCGAGGCCTCGCTCGCCCAGGCCCGGCTGCTTGGCTTCCTGGTCAGCCCGCGGTCCCGCAACTCCTACCTGGGCTACGAGCGCAAGGGACTGAAGGCCCCGTGGCCCATCGGCAGGCTGGAGCGGTGGTGGCACCGCGGCTCCTTCCTGGTCCGCTGGGAGGATGTGGCCGGCATCGACGAGGACGCCGTGCGGCTGCGGCCCGGCTACACCCGGCACGACACCTCGCTGCGGCAGTCCTGACGGCAGGACCGCGCACCCGGGAGCTGCCCCGGCGCGGAAGGGCGCCGGGGTCCTGCTCCCTTCGACCGCCCTCCCGCCGCGGGATGCTGATCAGCTGAAGATGCCCGCAAGCTGTCGCAGCACCGCCTGGACGGCACCAACCTGGAAGTGGCCGGTGCGCCAGTAGGCGTGGAAATCCATCTTGAGCCGGCGGCCGCCGGACCTGAGCTCGTGGGCACGCAGCCCGAACTGGGGTGCTTCCCCGCAGAGGATGCAAACGCGGCCGGAGTTCGCCGCCACGGCCTGGGCGATCTCCGGCAGCGGTACCTCCTCCACCCCGCCCGGCTGGCTCCCGTCCTCAGCCAGCGCCCGGTCCAGCACTTTGCGGATCCCCCGGTAGCTCTCTACCCGCACCAGCTGCCGGCCCGCCAGCCCGGCCACCTCCACCGGTCCGGGTTCCCAGGGCACCGTCGCCGGCAGCACCTGGGCGGTCAGCGGCACGGCGCCGAGCTGGCGGTGCTCGAACCGCCCGTCCGGCGATGCGGGGCCTACCGCAATGTCGCAATGGCCGGCGTCCAACTCGTCGAGGATCCTGTCTGCCCGCGCGATCTGGATGCGCGAGGTGCCCAGCCGGCCGCAGGCGATCATGGGCGCAAGCAGATAGCGGGCCGTCTCCGGCGGGCAGGCGATGACCAGGCGGGATTCGGGCGGCAGCTCCCTGCAGGTCATCGCCTCGCGGGCTTGGTCGGCGCGGCGCAGGATATCCCGGGCCAGGACGAGGAACTCGTTTCCGGCGCGGGTGAGCACCAGGTGGTAGCCGTCGCGGTGGAACAGGTCGGTGCCCAGCTCCTTCTCGAGGGCGCGGATCTGGCGCGAGATCGAAGGCTGGGCGACCAGCTGCTCCCTGGCGGCGGCCGTGGCCGAGCCCAGCCGGGCGATCGCCTCGAAATACCGCAGCACCCGCAGTTCCACGCCGTTCCCCTCCCGCCGCCCGGCCACGTTGCTACCAGCGTACAAGCGCCGGTCCAGCACACGCCGTGACGTCCGCCAACACGGCCCGCCCGGTCTCCTCAACGTCAAGCCCGGCCGGCTCACACGCGGCTGCGCGGACCCAGGGCTCGCTGACGCCCGCACGGACCAGGTGCGTCCGGACCCGGTATGGCCGGGCGGAGGCCGCGGGCACGCAGTGAAGGGATACCGGTGCCGAAGACACTGATTCGCCCGGCCCGGCCGCGGACCCGGGGGCAGGTGTTGACCTGCACCGGCCCTCCCCCTAGCGTCGAAATGTGCGCACAAACCGGCAGTGGTTATTCCCCGCGTTTCTGTGTGAAACGTTTGACCAGCGCAGCTGCCCATCCCAAATCGAGTCAGGGCGCATCACGCCCAGGATAGAAGAGGTGAGATATGCGTAAGGTAATGTCGCTCGTGGCAGGTTCCCTGCTGGCGCTGGGAGGTGCCGCCGTCGCGGCCCCGGCCCAGGCCCACGAGTCCGGGCAGGACACCAGCCGGTCCGTCTCCGTCAAGCACGGCCCCCACCATCCGGGACACAAGACCGGCCACAAGCACGCCAAGTGGCACAAGTGGCATGGCGAGAAGGAGAACCGGTGGGCCGGCAACTGGTGGCAGGACCGCGATGACTGGTACGACACCTGGTCCGACTGGCATGAGAAATGGCATGACGAGCACGACGACGATTCGGCAGGGACTCCCGGCGATGACGGCACCGCGGAAACCCCCGGCGGTGACAATGGCTCCGCGGAGACCCCTGACGACGAGGTGGTAGAAACCTCCTGACGGCAGCGGGCCGGTGCCGGGATATGAACGGGTCCCGGCACCGGTCCGGCCAGCCCCCGCGGCATCACGGACCCCCGGTCATCCCGCCGGAGGCCGGGATGTGCCGAAGCCGCCACCGGCGGTGCAGGAATCCCGGTGCGCAGGCGACGTTCCGGGCCGGAGGATTGACCTCCCGGCCGCCGTTACTAGCATGAGGTGAAAGCTTCCACATACGAGGAAGGCGGGAAACCATGACGGCCCTGGCGACTTTTTACATCGCGGCTACCCCTCGCCCCGGAACGGAACATGTTTTCGAAGACTGCATCCGCCGGCTGGCCGCCCGGGGAACTGTCGATGGTGTCCGGTTCTCGGTTTTGGAACTTGCCGGCACCAGTGCAGCCCTGCGCGGGGAGATGCCGCAGGAAGAATGCCCGCAATGCCCCGAGGCACTGGCCACCTACCTGGAAGACCAGCTCGTCGCCCGCGAGGGGATCTACGTCGACCTGGACGTGAATATCGGCTAGCGGACCAGGCACCTCCTCCCCCCGCCACCGCGGGCCCGCCCGGGCGTGTCCCCGCTTCCGGCAGCAGGCGGCCGCTGGGACCGGCTACCGGGCAGCCACGCCCTAGCCGCGTCCGGCCTCTCGCGCCGCACGCGGCTGCGACAGGCTGCGCACCCGGGTCCGCAGGTCCACCCCGCTGCGCCGGCTGAGCAGGATGAGCGCGCACAGCCCCGCCAGCAGCGGGATGGTCCCGCAGATGGCCACGGCCCAGCGGGCCCCGAATTCGGTGCCGATCCAGCCGACCAGCGGTGCCCCGATCGGGGTGCCGCCCTGAATGGTGGCCATGTACAACGCCAGCACGCGGCCGCGGAACTGCGGCTCCACGGACAGCTGGATGCTTGTGTTGGCGCTGTTCAAGAAGGTCAGCGACGCCAGTCCCACCGGAATCAGCATCAGCGTGTAGAGCCAGAATCCGGGCATCAGGCCCGAGGCGATGGTGAAGGCGCCGAAGGCGACCGCCCCGCCGACCAGGTACGGCATCCGCGAGCCCTTCCGCCGGGCGGCCAGCAGCGCCGCCGCCAGCGTGCCCACGGCCATCACGGACCCAAGCAGCCCGTACTCCCCCGCGCCCTTGCCGAACACCGAGGTGGCCATCAGCGCATTGGTCAGCTGGAAGTTCATCCCGAAGGTGCCCATCAGCCCCGCCAGGACGAAGATCAGCATCAGGTCCGGCCGGCCGCGCACATACCGCAGCCCTTCGACAATCTGGTGCTTGCCGCGTTCGGCGCGCACCGACGGGAACAGCTCGGCGGTGCGCATCCGCCACAGGGACAGGATGACGGCGCCGAAGCTGGCGGCATTGAGCAGGAAGGCGGGCCCGGTGCCCAACCAGGCGATCAGCACCCCGGCCAGGGCCGGGCCCGCCAGCCGGGCCAGGTTGAAGGATGCGGCGTTGAGGGCGACGGCGTTGGGCACGTCCTCCTGCCCCACCACCTCGGAGACAAACGCCTGCCGGGCCGGCGCGTCGAAGGCGCTGCCGATGCCCAGCGCCAGCGCAATGGCATACACGTGCCACAGCTGCGCGGTACCGGTCACCACCAGCAGCCCGAGCACCAGGGCACACAGCCCCATGGCCGTCTGGGTGACCAGCAGTATCCGGCGCTTGCGGTGCCGGTCGGCCATCAGGCCGGCGTAGGGGCCGAGGAAGAGGATCGGCAGGAACTGCAGGCCGGTGGTGATGCCCACGGCGGTGCCGGAATGATCGGTCAGCACCGTCAGCACCAGCCAGTCCTGGGCCACCCGCTGCATCCAGGTCCCGACGTTGGACACCAGGGCGCCGGTGACCCAGAGCCGGTAGTTGCGCACCCCCAGGGCACGGAAAGTGGTACTCACCTGGCACTCATCTCCTGCATCAGGCGGGCCGCCCGGCTCAGCGTCCGGCGGTCTTCATCGTTGAATTCGGCCAGCCGCTGTGCCAGCCAGGCAGTGCGGTGGCTGCGGGCATCGGCCAGGACCGCCTCGCCGGATTCCGTGATGCGGACCAGGACCTGCCGCCCATCCTCCGGGTGCGGCTCGCGCACCACGTAGCCCTGGTCCGCCAGCCCGTTGACGATCCGGGTCATCGACGGTGCCTGCACCTGCTCCCGCTCGGCCAGTTCGCGCAGGGTCCGCGGGCCCCCGGCGAGGTAGGCCAGCACCGCGTACTGTCCGGGCGGGACGATGTCGCCGCTGGCCTCGGTCCGCAGTCGCCGCGAGGTGCGCATCACCGCAATCCGCAGCTCCACCGCCAGGGCATCCGGCCGGAGGGCCTCCTCCGGTTCGACAGGAAGGGACTGGACGTTCACGGGACCTCCAACGACAGATCACGGTTTTTTGTTAGCATTGCTCATTAGCAATGCTAACAAAATCGTCCGCTCCCTT
Source organism: Arthrobacter sp. GCM10027362 (assembly GCF_042679445.1). Classification (NCBI taxonomy): domain Bacteria; kingdom Bacillati; phylum Actinomycetota; class Actinomycetes; order Micrococcales; family Micrococcaceae; genus Arthrobacter; species Arthrobacter sp. GCM10027362. Next base: position 73,329 of record NZ_JBHTML010000003.1, on the reverse strand, counting down.
CCAGTTGGACCGCCAGGGTAGGTCTTCGCCCAACCAATGCGCTGACGTGGGCGGACGCCGGACCCGTTTCAACAGCCGGCAGGAACGGGGGCAAGCCCGACGCCGGTCCGGTAGATTGGCAGGATGGCAACGGAAGAACGCGTCAACGAGGAATCGCGCGGCCGGCGCGAATCCTTCGAGGAGAAACTGGACCGCAACTGGAACGACCTGCTTCAGGAGCTGCGCGTGATGCAGACCGGCGCCCAGATCATTACCGCATTCCTGATGACGCTGCCCTTCCAGAACCGCTTCGACAAACTGGAGGGGTACCAGGTAGGCCTCTACATCCTGCTGCTGGTGTTCTCCGTCCTGCTGACGGGCCTGATCATGACGCCGGTGGCCATCCACCGCAAACTGTTCGGGCTGCACGTCAAGGATTCGACCGTGGCGCAGGGGCACCGCATCGTGAAGACGGCGGTGCTCGGCATCGGTTTGATGGCCACCGGGTGCGTGGCCTTCATTGTCGACGTCGTCGCCGGCGACCAGCTGGCCCTGGTCATCGGCGGCGCGATCCTGGTCATCATGCTGAGCCTGCTGTGGCTGCTGCCCGGGGCGCTCAGGCGAGCCGTGGAAGCCAGGCGGAGCGCCGGCGCGGAGGACTGAGCCGCCCCGCCGCACAGGTGATGTCCGCGGTGCAGGTCCGCGGCGTAGAATGCCGGTATCGGCGGTCATCAGGGCGCGGACAGTAGGTGCGCGTCGCCGCCGGTCACGGAAACCGGCCGCCAGCCGGCCGGAGCGGGGCACGCCGAAGCTGCGGACCCGCGAGGTAAGGGCATGTACTACGCTATCGCCGCCGTCGTCATCGTGCTGATCATCCTGCTGGCCCTGTCCGTCCGAATCGTGATGCAGTACGAAATGGGCGTGCTCTTCCGGCTTGGCCGGATCATCGGTACCCGGAGGCCCGGCCTGCAGTTCATCATCCCGGTCGTTGAGCGGCTGAGGCGGGTTTCGCTGCGCATTGTCACGCTGCCGATCGAGTCCCAAGGCATCATCACCCGGGACAACGTCAGCGTCGGCATCTCCGCCGTCGCCTATTTCCGGGTCGTGGACGCGGTCAAATCCGTGGTGGCCATCGAGAACGTCCAGGCCGCCATCAACCAGATCGCCCAGACCACGCTGCGCAAGATCGTCGGCCAGCACACCCTCGACGAGACGCTCGCCGAGACGGACGTGATCAACGCGGACCTGCGCAAAATCCTGGACACCACCACCCTTGAGTGGGGCGTGGAGGTCACCCTGGTGGAGCTGAAGGACATCCAGCTGCCGGATGCCATGAAGCGGGCCATGGCCAAGCAGGCCGAGGCCGAGCGGGAAAAGCGCGCCAAGATCATCGCCGCCGAGGGCGAAGCGCTGGCCGCCGCCGCGCTGGGGCAGGCTTCGGACACCATGATGGCCCACCCGCTGGCCCTGCAGCTGCGCAACCTGCAGACCCTGATCGAGCTCGGCGTGGACAAGAACACCACCGTGGTCTTCCCGGCGCCGCTGATGAGCACCATCATGGAGCTCGGCGAATTCCTCTCGCGCGAATCCGCGGCAGCGGCAGCTGCCGGCCCGTCCGACGCCGGGCGGCCCGCTTCCGAGGCCGGCTCGGCCGGCATATCCCCGCCGCCCGCCGTCGTACGCCAGGCCGGCAAGGAACCGGTCCGGCATCGCTGACCGCAGTCGTGTGCCCCCGCCGCGCAGGACGGGGGCACACATCCGGCCGGAACGGTCAGTCCACCGCCTCCACCAGGTCGCGTTCCGGAGCGGCGGCCGCCGCGCCTGCCGGCTGTGCGCCGCGCATGGCAAGGTAGTAGGCCGTGCCCGCGGTCAGCAGTCCCGCCGGCCAGGCGAAGGCGGCGACGGCGTGGAGGGCGGGGGCCAGGGCCATGACCGCGGCGACGGCGGCGGTGGGGATGAACACGGCCACCGCCCTGGGGTTGATGCCCCTGCGGTAGAAGAACGCGCCGGCCTCGTCGGACCGGTACAGGTCCTCGACCTTGACGTGGCCGCGGCGGATCAGATAGTAGTCCGCGGCCATGATGCCGAAGAGCGGGCCGAGGAAGGCGCCCAGGCCGCCGAGGAAGTAATTGACGACCACCGGGTTCGAGTACAGGTTCCAGGGCATGACCAGCAGGGCCAGTACGGCGCTGATCAGGCCGCCGCGGCGGAAGGTGATCCGCCGGGGCCAGACGTTGGCCAGGTCGTAGGCCGGGGAGACGAAGTTCAGCACCACGTTCACGCCGATGGTGGCCACGATGAACATGAGGGCGCCGGCGACCAGGACGAAGGTGTCCGGGACCCTGGCCAGGATCAGGGCCGGGTCGGTGACGGCCTGGCCGAAGACGACCACGGTGCCGACGGTCATGGTGATGCTGATGGCGGCGAAGGCGGCGAAGTTGACCGGGATGCCCCAGAAGTTGCCGCGGACCACGGAGCGGGCGGACCTGGCGAAGCGGGTGAAGTCGCAGTAGTTCAGCAGCATCGTGGCGTAGGTGGCGACCAGCAGGAAGGCCCCGGTGAGCACGCCGTTGAGGGCCTCGGCCCCGCCGAGCGGGTGCACGGACAGGTCCATCGGGATGTGCCAGCCGGCCAGGGCGAACAGCCAGGCGGCCATGGCCAGCATGACGACCCAGACGATGGGGCCGGCCCAGTCCTGGAACCGGCGCACCGCTTCCATGCCCCGGGTGATCACCAGCAGCTGCAGCGCCCACAGCAGCAGGAAGCAGCCCCAGCCGAGCACCGACAGGCCCAGGAAGCTCCGGTCCTGCCACTGCCGCAGGCCCGGGTCGATGCGCAGCAGCAGCACGACCACCGCCATGGACGCCAGGTAGGTCTGGATGCCGTACCAGCAGATCGCAATCACCGCCCGGACCAGGGCCGGAATGTTCGCGCCCCAGATGCCGAAGCTGATCCGGGCCATCACCGGGAACGGCACCCCGGTCTGCTGGCCCATTTTCCCGGCCCAGTTCATCCCGACGAACAGGATGCCGGTGCCGAGCAGGACCGAGGCCAGCACCTGCCAGCCGGTGAGCCCGAGCACGAACAGTCCGGCCACGAAGGTATAGGTGCCGATGTTGTGGATCGCGGACATCCAGACGGCAAAGAAGCTGTAGGAGGTCCATTTGCGTTCCGCGGCCGGGGCAAGGTCCTCGTTGTAGAGCCTGCCTGAAGGATCCAGCGCCGACAGGGATTCCGTCGCGTTATTCATGTCTGACTCCTGTGTCAGTCAAAGGGGTGGTTGGGGGTTTACCGTGCTGCCTCGAATGCGGGGACCGCGAGGGGTCCCCCGGCGGCTTCGCGGAAGCCGCCGCGGGCCAGGAAGCGGCCCGCCGGACCCGGGTCATGGAAGCCGTCCCGGTCCAGGACTACGCGCCCGGCGGCGACGACGAGCTGCGGCCAGCCGCGCAGCACCCTGCCGTCGAAGGGCGAGAAATCGGTGCCCATATGCAGGGCGGATCCGTCCACGGTGCGCTCTTCGGACGGATCCACCACTACCAGGTCCGCGTCGCCGCCTTCGGCCACCGCGCCCTTGCCCGGCAGGGCATTGAGCCGGGCCGGAGCCGCCGCGAACACTTGGACGAAGCGCTCCGCCCCGGCGCCGTCGGGGGCCACCAGCTGGGTGAAGACCACCGGCATCCGGGTCTCCACCCCGGGCAGCCCGTGCGGCATCTGCCGGATGTCGTCGCAATGCCGGATTTTCTGGGACAGGTCGTAGCAGGAGTGGTCGCTGGAGACCGTGTCAATGGCGCCGGCACGCAGCCGTTCGCGCAGCGCGGCCACGGTCCGTGCCGAACGCATCGGCGGGCAGCACGCATACCATTCGGGACAGCGGCCCGCATAGACGCCGTCGTCGAGCACCAGATAGTGGGGGCAGGTCTCCGAGTAGGCCGCGACGCCGCGGGAGCGGGCCTCGGCGACCAGGTCCACGGCGCCGGGGGTGGACTGGTGCACGAAGTACACCGGTGCGCCGGTGTACCCGGCCATCGCCAGCACCTCCTGCACCGAGGCTTCCTCGGCCAGTTCCGGCCGGGTCCGGTGCAGGTGCCCGATCCCGATCTCCCCACGGGCGGCATGCTGCTGCGTGCAGTCGGCAATGATTGCATCGTGCTCGGCGTGGATATAGGTCAGTCCATCCAGCCGCGCCATCTGGCGCATCACCTTCAGCACCGTGTCATTGTCCGCCATGGTGGTGCCGCGGTTGGTCATGTACAGCTTCACCGAGCGGATGCCCAGCCCGGCAAGTTCTTCCAGCTGCGCCGGAACCGAGTCGTCCCAGTCGATGACCGAGGCGTGCAGTCCCACGTCGCAGCGGGACTGCCCGGCCAGCTCCAGCTTGTTCCGCGCCGCCTCCAGCGGCGTCTCGGAAGCATCACGCGGAATCCCGAAGTCGAGGATCGTCGTCGTCCCGCCCCACAGAGCTGCCGTGGACGTGAGCGCGTAGTCGTCCAGGGTCCGCCACCGGCCGGTCACCTGCGCTATATGGCAGTGCCCGTCCACTCCGCCTGGAAGCACCAGCCGGCCGGAAGCATCCACTACCCGGTCGGCGGCCGGCACCTGCCCGGCCGCGCCGACCAGGGCGGTCACCCGGCCGCCGTCAATGACCACGTGCGCCTTCCGGCGTCCGCCGGCGTTAACCACGGTGCCGTTGGCAATCACCAAATCCGCAATGTCCACGGTGTTTCTCCTGTTTTTGGGTGTCCTCAGGGAAGGGGCCGGGGATGCGCCCACCCGCCCCGCAAAGATTCGGGAAAAGAGAGCCCTAGTGCTCCTGGTAGTACTGCTTCCGGTACTTCTGGATGTGCTCGCGCGACTGCCGGGCCGCCCGCTCCGGATTCCTGCTCGAGATCGCCGCAAGCAGGTCCTCGTGCTCCCGGATCAGCTCCCGGAGATCGTGCGGCTGGCGGTACAGCCAGTGCATCCTGCCCTGCAGGGGCTCGAGGGCTGAACGGAGGAACCCGTTGCCGGCAATCCGGGTCACCGCCTCGTGGAATTCCGCATTCGCCGCCTCGGCTTCATGCAAGGCACCGCTGCCCACGGCCCGCCGGGCGGCCTCCAGAAGCTCCGCCAGCTCCGCCAGGTCCGCGTCGGAAGCCCGGACGGCCGCCAGCTGGCAGGCGAGCACCTCGAGGGCCTGACGGACATCGAACAGGTCGGCCACTTCTTCGGGACTGAGCCTGCTTACCACCATTCCCCGGGAGTTCGCCCGCTCGCTGACCAGCCCCTCCTGCCGCAGCATCCTGAGCGCTTCCCGGATCGGAAGGCGGGACACGCCGAACTCTGCGGCCAGATCCCGTTCCACCAACCGGGTTCCCGGCGCGTAATGGCCGTCGAAGATCCGCGTCCTAAGGACGTCGCGGACATTCTCCCGCAGCGGCCTCTCCTGGCCTGGGTGGGAAGCATGAAGGTCCATGGTTCCACCGCCGAGCTTGTGTGGTGTTGGATGCCGGGTGCGGCCCGGGGGCCGCCGGCCGGAAGGCGCACGCCGTCCGGCCGGCCGCAGCGCTCCCGGATGCGCCGTCTCCTCGCGTTGACGGGAAGATTCGGGATCCCAATTTGGGATCCCGGAAATATGGTGCACTGTGAGCTTCGTCACCGTCAAGAGTATTGGTGGAATTTAATTTCCATTTTGTGCCCACCTGCCCTGCCGCCTGCACAAAGCCTTGGTGCGGCGCCTGCCCTATACAACAATGGGAACATGAGCGCAAGGCAGCCGTCCGTGGCGGGCCAGCTGGTCCTGCCGCTCGGCGCTGCCCCGGAGACGGCAGGAAAAACGGCCCCGGACACGGCGGGAAACCGCGGTCCCGAACGCGAGCTCGAAGAACTCCGGGCTGAGAACGCGCGGCTGCGCAAACTGCTTGAACTGGGCGCGGCCGAAGCCAAGGCCGCCCGGGCGGACCAGCCGGTGCTCGCCGTCACCCAACCCGGTCCGGTGGGCATGTCCTCGCCGCCGGAACTGAAGGTCCGCCTGTTCCAGGACCTCTTCCGCACCCGTACGGACATCTACGCGGTGCGCTGGGAGAACCCGCGCGAGGGCCGCGCCGGCTGGGTGCCCGCTGTTGCCGGCGGCTGGCGCAAGGGCATGCGCCGGGACACCGCGGACTACCTGGAACTGACCCCGGAAGTCATTGCCAGGCATCTGCGGGGCGAACTCCAGCTGGGCCTGTATCCGCTCGCCGGGGACGACACCTGCTGGTGGATCGCCGCCGACTTCGACAAGGCCGCCGCCATGCTGGACGCGCTGGCCTACGTCAAGGCCGCCCGCTCCCGCGGGATTCCGGCCGCCCTGGAAGTTTCGCAGTCGGGCCGCGGCGCCCACGTATGGATCTTCTTCAACAGCCCCGTTCCGGCCGAATCCGCCCGCCGCCTGGCTACCGGACTCGTCCACGAAGCGATGGGCCTGCGCGGCAGCATGGACCTGGACAGCTACGACCGCCTGTTCCCCGGCCAGGATACGCACACCGGCCCGGGCATGGGGAACCTGATCGCCGCACCGCTGAACGGCAAACAACGGCGGCACGGTGCCACCCTGTTCCTGGACACCGCGACGCTCGAACCCTACGAAGACCAGTGGGCCTACCTCTCGAGCCTGGACCGGCTCTCCGTCGGGACCGTGGCCAGGCTTGTCCGCGAACTCCCCGAAGTCCGGTTCGGCCACGAGGTGCGGCGGCTCGAACTGCCAACGTCGTCGAAGATCGTCCCGCGCCCGGCGCCCATTGTCCGGGCCCGGTTCGGCGCACGGCTGACCGTCTGCGCCGCCGAACTCGGTCCGGCCATGGTTTCGGCCGTCAAGCACGCCGCGTCCCTGCCGAACCCGGAGTTCTACGACCGCCAGCGGCTGCGCCGCTCCACCTGGAACATTCCGCGCTTTTTGCGCAGCTACGAGGAAACCCCCGACGGCGACCTCATCCTGCCGCGCGGGCTGCTGCCGCTGCTGCGCCGGCTGGTGGAATCCGCGGGCAGCTCGCTGCGGATCCAGGACGAACGCTCCGGCGGCGTCCCGCACCGGTTCGAGTGCACGGCCGGGCTGCGGCCCGACCAGCAGGAGGCGCTCCGGGACCTCGCCGCCGTCGAGACGGGCATCCTGGTGGCGCCGCCGGGAACCGGAAAGACGGTCGTCGCCTGCGCCCTGCTGGCCCGCCGGGGCGTGTCCACCCTGATCCTCGTGGACCGCAAGGCCCTGGCGGATCAGTGGCGCAAGCGCATCAGGGAACTGACCGGCGAACAATGCGGCCAGATCGGCGGCGGCCGGGCCAAAACCACCGGGCGCATCGATGTGGCGCTGCTGCCCACGCTGGCCCGGCGGGAGAACATTGCCGAACTGACCGGGGATTACGGACTGGTCATCGCCGACGAGTGCCACCACGTCCCGGCCGCGGCCTTTACCTACGTCATGAACCAGATGCCGGCCCGCTACTGGCTCGGACTCACCGCCACCCCGTACCGCCGGGACCGGCTGGACGAACTGATCTACCACCAGCTGGGCCCGGTGGCCCACACCATGGCAGCCCGGGATCCGGAGCAGCTGCCCCGCGAGCGCACCGAAATTCCGGCGCCGGAGCTGTCCCTCCAGGTGCATCCGACGTCGTTCGCCTACAGCGGCGGCGCCGACCCTGCCCGGCCCGGCGGCATCGCCAAAATCTACCAGGACCTCGTCGCGGACGAAGACCGGCTCCGGCAGATTGTCGACGACGTGCTCGCCGCGTACGGGCGCGGCGCCAAAATCCTGCTGCTGACCACCTGGACCGCCCACCTGGACCGGTTCGCGGACCGGTTCCGCGCCGCAGGCCTGGACCCGGTGGTCTTCTCCGGGGCGATGAACGCCACCGAACGCAAGGCGGCCGTGGCCCGGCTGGCGGAGGCCGGCGACGCCGAGCCGCTGCTGGTGCTGGGCACCGGATCCTTTATCGGCGAAGGCTTCGACTGCCCGCAGCTGGACACCCTGTTCCTGGCCGCGCCGGTCTCCTTCAAGGGCCGGCTCGTCCAGTACGCCGGCCGGATCACCCGGCCGCACCCGGGCAAGACGCGGGCCACGGTCCACGATTACCACGACCAGCTGACGCCTGTGCTCGCCGCCGCCCTGGGCAAGCGGGCGCCCGGCTATGTGGCTTTGGGATTCCCGGACCCGCGGAAGCTGTCCGCCTGAGGCAGTTCCGCCTCGGGGGAGGCGGGGAAACCGACAAAGCGTAGACTCGGTGCCAATATCCAAGGACAGGAGCAAAGAAATGTCCAAGATCCTCATGGTTGTCTCCGCCGCCGATTCCCTGGTCATGAAGGACGGTACCCGCCATCCCACCGGCTTCTGGGCCGAGGAACTGGTGGCCGCCCACCGCATGCTGCGCGAGGCCGGGCACAGCATCGACATCGCCACGCCCGGCGGCGCCAAACCCACGGTCGACAAGATCAGCCTCGACCCGGACACCGTCGGCCAGGAGACGGCCGATGACCTGGCCGCGTACCTGCAGGAGATCGACGCCGAGCTCGCTGCTCCCCTGGCCCTGGCCGACGTCGCCGTCGGCGACTACGACGCCGTCGTCATGCCCGGCGGGCACGGCCCCATGGCGGACCTGTACCAGGATGCGGACCTGGGCCGGATCCTGGTTGCCGCGGATGCGGTCGGCAAGATCATCGCCCCGTTCTGCCACGGGCCCGCGGGCCTGCTCAGCACGGTCGACGACGCCGGGAACTTCCCCTTCGCCGGCCGCCGGCTGACCGTCTTCAGCAACGAGGAGGAATTGGGCGGCGGTACCGGCGAGAACACCCCGTGGCTGGTTGAAACCGCGCTGGGCGAGAAGGGCGTGGTGGTGGAGAACGGGCCGGCGTGGCAAAGCAACGTGGTGGTGGACGACAACCTGATCAGCGGCCAGAACCCGCAGTCCAGCGCGGATGTGGCCCGCACGTTGCTCGAGGTGCTGGCCGGGGGCCGGTAGCCGGTGGGCGTCGGGAGCGCCCTGTTTGCGGCGACCTATGACGCGGCGGCCCGGCACGCCGAAGCCACGGTGCTGGGACCGCGCCGCGCCGCGCTGCTGTCCGGACTGACCGGGAGCGTGCTCGACGTCGGCGCCGGCACCGGGGCGAACCTTCCGTACTTCCCTGCCGCCTGCAGCGTGACGGCGGTGGAGCCGGATCCGCACATGCGCCGGCGGCTGGAGGCCAAGCTGGGCACCGCGGCGGCCCGGGTCAGTGTTTCGGCGGACAGTGCGGAGGCGCTGCCCGCGGCCGATGGCAGCGCCGACGCCGTCGTATTCACCCTGGTGCTGTGCACCGTCCCGGACCAGACAGCCGCCCTCGCCGAAGCCCGGCGTGTGCTCGGACCGGGCGGGAGGCTGCTCTTCCTCGAACACATCCGCGGCTCAGGGCGGCATGCCAAACTGCAGGACCTGGTCCGGCCGCTGTGGTCCTGTGCCGCGCAGGGCTGCCAGCCGAACCGGGACACCCTCGCCGCCATCTCGGCAGCCGGCTTCACCGTCCGCGTGGACGAAGAGTTCAGCATCGGGCCCGGGTGGAATCCCGCGAACCCGCTGGTCATGGGTTCGGCGGTTCCGGACCGGCGGTAGTCCGGCGTCAGTAGCCGTAGCCGCCTTCCTCGGCGTTTTCGGCTTCGGCCTCGCCGTCCACGTTCTCCGAATCCGGCCCTCCGGTGGATTCCAGCGGCTTCTGCTCCGGCTCGCTGACTGCTTCGTCCGCAGGTTCCGGATCCTTCGGGTGCACCGCGTCGTCGCCGGGTTCGGTTGGTCCGTTGCCTTCAGTGGTCACGGAAACCACCTCCTTAACTTGTCTGGAACTTGCCTGGCCCGCCCGTGCCTAGCTCGCCGCCAGGGCCTCCTGCCGGGACATCTGGGTCTGCTGCCCGCAATGCAGGCACTCGGCGTAATAACGCCGGCGCGTGGTGAACAGCGGGATGAAGAAGACCGTCAGCTTCCAGGCCTGCTCGATCACCTGTTGCGGGCCGTGCACTCCGCAGTGCGGGCACGTGCCGGGGCGGGTGAACAGCGCCTGCACCTTCTGCGTGAAGCCCAGGATGATGAGCATCAAAGCCCTCCGGGTCCGCGGCCGGGGGACGAATCAGCCGCCCAAGCCGCCCAGCTTGTCTCCGAGGCCGCCCAGCTTGTCGCCCAGGCCGCCGGGAAGCTTGTCGATGATGTCATTTACATTGATGCCCAGGCTGGAAAGCAGCCCGGAGTCACGCTCGGTGTCCACCTGGTCGGGCAGCTGGGACTCGGCCTGCGAGGCCTTGTCACCATTGCCCATGGACCTGAGGATGTCGATGATCTGCTGCTTGTCGATCTGCATGGCGATTCTCCCGTTCCGTCTGTTTGCGTTCCGCCTGCGCCCCCGGGAGGGCACGGCCTGAGAAGCCTCCGGGAAGCCACCCGCGGCAACCCTCAGCATGCTTACTACCTTGCCCAAATAAGCACGTGGAAACAACCCCTTCCGCGACCCGCCATCCGGACAGCAGCCGGCACCTGCCGCCGCACCCCTGGTCCTGCCGGTTCCCGCCGACGAATTCAGGAAATTCCGGCAGGTCTTCCGGACCGGCCCGGAACCCGGGCTGACAAGGGCGGACGGCCGGCAATCCGCCTATCTGACTCCCCCTCGGCGGCACGGAATCCGCCGACCGGCGCCTTGCCCCGGATTAGCAAGCATGCTTGGGTCGAAAGGTCGGCAGGTTTTCCGACGCACCCGGAGCATGCGAAGCATTGGAGGCAGACCATGACCATCCAGAACCGGCAGGACCGGGCGACGCTCGAGCCCGAGACACTGGCCATCCCGCAGACCCGGCCGGCGGCCGGCCCCTCGCAGGCTTCCACGGCCAAGGTGGAGGCGAAGGGCCTGGCACGGGACGGTGCAGGTGCTGCCAGGGAGGTGGCAGAAACCGCCGTTTCGGAGGCCGGGCACGTGGCACAGGAGACCGGAGCCCAGGCCAAGAACCTGGCAGCCCGGCTCGGATCGGACCTGAAGAGCCAGGCCGGGGCGCAGCAGCAGCGGGTCGCTGAGGGACTTCGGTCCATCAGCGGGGAGCTGCGCACCATGGCGCAAAGCTCCCCGGCCCCGGGCGCGGCCACGGGCCTGGTTGAGCAGGCGGCCCGGCGCACCGCGGAGGTGGCCGGCTGGCTGGAGGCCCGGGACCCGGGATCGCTGCTGGCCGAGGCCACGGGGTTTGCGCGCAGGCGGCCCGGCGCCTTCCTCGCCATCGCCGTCGGCGCAGGCGTGCTGGCCGGGAGGCTTGCCCGCGGCATCACCGAAGACCGGCACCAGGACCGCTACAGCCCGGGCGTACCCGGCCGGATGACGCAGGGCCCGGCAGGAAGCGGCGCCGCCATCGAACGCACCCGCGCCTGACCCGGTGCCGGGCGCGGCCCGGCGCCTTCCCACAGACCGACCGGGCATGCCCCACCGCCCGGAGGAAACAAAGGAGATGAAATGATCCCCAAGGATAACCTCGACCGCCTCACCGGAACCAGCACCAACGTGATCGACCCCGACGGCAGGAAGATCGGCACCCTGGGCGAGCTCTACCTGGACGACGCCACGGAAGAGCCGAACTGGGCCACGGTCAGGACCGGCCTGTTCGGCATGTCCGAAACCTTCGTGCCGCTGGACGCGGCCACCCTCGACGGCGACGACATCCGGGTCCCCTACACCAAGGACCAGGTCAAGGACGCCCCGCGCGTCGAGCCGGACGGCCACCTGGACGAGGACGAGGAGGACCGGCTCTACCGGCACTACGGCCTGGCCGGGGCCGCCGGGTACGCCGGGACCGCGGACTACGGGGAGGCTGCCGGCTACGCCGGCACCGAAGGTTACGAGGAGACCACCGGAACCTACGCCGGCACCAACCGCACCGGCACCGGCACCGACGATGCGATGACCCGCTCCGAGGAGCAGCTCCGCGTCGGCAAGGAAACCCGGGAAACCGGCCGGGCCCGGCTGCGCAAGTACGTCGTCACCGAGAACGTCACCCGCACGGTGCCGGTCCAGCGCGAGGAGGTGCGCGTCGAGCGCGAGCCGATCACCGACGCCAACCGGGACGCGGCCCTCTCCGGCCCGGACCTGAGCGAGGAGGAGCACGAGGTGGTCCTGCACGAGGAACGGCCCGTGGTGGAGAAGGAAACCGTGCCGGTCGAGCGGGTGCGCCTGGACACGGACACCGTCACCGACCGGGAAACGGTCTCCGAAGAGGTCCGGCAGGAACGGATCGAGGCCGAAGGCACCGACGACGGGCGCCGGGCCCGCTGACCGCCAGGTCCGCGGGAACCGGTCCCGCAGGTTCCCGGGAGGGGAAGGGCAATTGTCCTTCCCCTCCCGGCTTGGTTGGTGCCCGGGACAGACAGCATCCGCTGTGCGGGCTAGCATGCGGTCATGAAAATCATTGGAGTCACCGACTTCGGCGGGCCCGAGGCCCTGCGCCTCCTTGAGGTGCCCGAACCGCATCCGGGCCCGCGCGAGGCGCGGATCAAGGTCGCAGCCGCCGCGGTCAACCCCACGGATACCGTGGTGCGCGCCGGAGTGCGCGGCGCCAGCGGCCAGCTGCCCCCGCACATCCCCGGCATGGACGCCGCCGGCGTGGTCGACGAGGTGGGCGAGGGCAGCCGGTGGCAGGTCGGCGACGAGGTCATGGCCATCGCCCTGCCCTTCGGCCAGCACCGCGGGGCCTACGCCGAATACCTCGTGGGCCCGGACGATTCCATGGCGCGCGTCCCCGCCGGCATGGATCCGGTCCACGCCGCGACCCTGCCCATGAACGGCCTGACCGCCCTGCAGGTCCTGGAACGGCTGGACCTGCAGCCGGGACAGGTCCTGGCCGTAACCGGTGCCGCCGGCATCTTGGGCAACTACCTGGTCCGACTGGCCAAGCACGCCGGCCTGACCGTCGTCGCCGATGCGGCGGAAAGGGACCGCGTCCTCGTGGCGGGCCTGGGCCCGGACCACATCGTGCCCCGCGGCGACGATGTCGCCGAACGGATCCGGGAACTGTTTCCCGGCGGCGTCGACGGCCTCGCCGACGCCGCCGTCCTGCTCAACAAGGCGGCCTGGGCCGTCAGGGACGGCGGGGGCATTGCCGCCGTGCGCGAATGGCGCGACGAGGAGCCCGGCCGAGGCATCACCGTCCATCCGATCCGGGTGGCCCTGGAATACCGTTCCGGTGACAAGCTGGACCGGATCCGCGCCCTGGCCGAGGAGGGCGTGCTGATCCCGCGCGTCGCCGCCACGCTGCCGGCCGCCGACGCGCCCGAAGCCCACCGCAGGCTCGAGGCCGGCGGCCTGCGCGGACGGATCGTGCTCACGTTCTAACGACGGTGGCGGCCCGCCTGCGACTCGTCACAGGGGTAGTTGTGGAGGCCGGTCAGTCCGGCATCATCATCGTGCGCAGATCCAGCTGCCGCAGCACCCGGTCCGCCACCTCGGGGTCCGTGTCCGGCTCGTTGCGCGCTTCCAGCACCTCCTGGCGCGCCGCGGCCAGCGCAATGGTCTGGACCGTGACGATCAGCTCCCGGTCTTCGTCGCCTTTTTTCCGCTTCGGCCCCACCGGGACGGCCCCCATCAGGTCCGCCCGCAGGCGCTTCATCCGGACCCGCACCACGTCCAGCTTGTCCTCGGGCAGGTCCTTGACCACATCGGCATCCTGCAGCGCGGCCACCGCGGCCTCCTGTGCCCGGCTGGCCAGCACCAATGCGGCCTCGCGCTCCTCCTGGCCGGTGGCCTTCGCCCGGAGCACCTTCATCAGCCACGGCAGCGTCAGCCCCGGCAGTACCAGCGTGGCCAGCAGCACCGCGCAGGCGGTCACGATGATTTCGTGCCGGGCCTGGAAGTCCTCGCCGCCGGTCAGCGTGGCCGGCAGGGACAGTGCCAGCGCCAGCGTCGCCAGCCCGCGCATCCCGCACCAGGACAGGATCAGCACGTCCTTCCACGACGTCGGCGGCAGGGATCCCGTTCGCCGGCGCCCGACCCACATGGCCAAGTACATCCAGCTGAAGCGCACGGCCACCACCAGCACGCAGACCGTCACGGCGGTACCGACCATGCCGAAGACGGCCGTGCCCTCCTCCTCGATGACCTTGTGCATCTCCAGCCCCATCAGTCCGAAGGCCAGCCCGGTGGCCAGCATCTCCACCACGTCCCAGAATGCGGTGCGGGTGATCCGCTCCGCCGCGTCCTGCGGCCGCGCCCGGCGCTTCATCTCCAGTGCCGTGACGACGACGGCGATCACGCCCGAGGCGTGCACCTCCTCGGCCAGGATGTACACGGCGAAGGGCACCACCAGGGTGATGGCGCTGCGCGCCACCAGCGAGTGGACGAAGCGGGTGACCACCTTGATAAGCCAGCCCGCCGCGAAGCCGAGCACGACGGCGAGCGCCGCTCCGAGCAGGAAGTGCCACAGCACGTCGGCGCCGATTCCGGTCCCGGCCACGGTGGCCCCGGCCGCGGCCTGGAAGATCACGATTGCCGCGGCGTCGTTGAACAGGCCCTCGCTCTGCAGCGTGGTCAGCAGCCGGCGCGGCATGTGCACCCGGCCGGCCACGGACTCCACCGCCACCGGGTCCGGCGGCGCCACCATCGCGCCCAGGGCGATCGCCCCGGCAACCCCAATCCCCGGGATCAGCAGCCATGCTGCGGACGCGACGAACGCCACCGTCACCACCACCAGCGCGACCGCGAACATCAGGATGGTCCGCCAGCGGATCCGGAACACGGACCAGGAACTGCGCTGCGCCGTCGCGAACAGCAGCGGCGGCAGGAACAGCGGCAGGATCAGCTCCGGCTCAATGTGGAACTCAGGGAACCCGGGGATGAACGTCAGGGTCGCGGCCAGCAGCAGCATCAGCACCGGATATGGCAGCCGCAGCCGCTCCCCCAGGCCCACGGCCAGCACCGTGGCAAACAACAGTCCGACAATGAGCGCAAGCTGGTCCAAAGGCATGGCCTCCCGGGGCATGGACAAAAAGTGCTGCCTCTACGGTACCGGGGGTAGCTGGGCGTTTCCCGGTGCCCGGGCCGCACCCGGCCAAAACACCCAGACGGAATGCCGGAGCGGGGCGGCCACCTGCTGGTGGCCCCCCCGCTCCCTTACCCCCGGTTCAGCGGAACCTAGAGGCAGTTCCTGCCGTCCAGGTACGGCATCGGTACTAGTGGATGTCCGAGGGGTGCTTGGCCAGCGGGATGACCTCGATGTCCATGTACGGGAACAACGGCAGGTTCGAGATCATCTCGTGCAGTTCGTCATTGCTCTGGGCGTTGAACACCGAGTAGTTGGCGTACTCGCCGACCACGCGCCAGATGCTCACCCACTTGCCCTCGTGCTGGAGTTTCTGCGAGTAGGCCTTCTCCACGGCCTTGATCTCGGCGGCCTTCTCCTCCGGCATGTCGGTGGGGATGTTGACGTCCATGCGGACCAGGAACAGCATGATTTTCTCTCCTTCTGATGAAACTTTCGGTGGACCCGGGTCAGCCCAGGAAGCCCCAGGCCAGGATGGCGGCGATGTAGACGATGCCGACCCAGAACATCATGATCACCGTGTAGCCCATGATGTCCTTGAGCTTGAGCTTGGACAGCGCCAGCGCCGGCAGGATCCAGAACGGCTGGACCAGGTCGTTCCAGGCGTTGCCCAGCATCACCGACATGGACGTCTGCGGGATGGAGGCGCCGATGGCGTTCGCGGCGTCGATCATGAACGGACCCTGGACCACCCAGTGGCCGCCGCCGGACGGGGCGAAGAAGTTGATCAGCCAGGAGCTGATCAGGCCCCAGAACGGCAGGGTCTCCGGGGTGGAGATGTTCGTGAACACCCCGGAGATGGTCACCACCAGGCCGGAGGCGGCCATGATCGCCATGATCCCGGCGTAGAAGGGGAACTGCAGGATGATGCCGGAGATCGTCTTGATGCCCTCGTTCAGCTGGCGCAGGTACGCGTTGGGGGTGCCCAGCAGCAGGATGCCCAGGAACAGGATGAAGAAGTTGATCAGGTTCAGGTCCACGGCACCGCCGCGGACGAAGTGGATGGCCACGTAGACCATGCCCAGCAGGCCGATGGCCATGGCCAGGATGCGGCTGTTGTTCAGCTTCGAGGCGAAGGTATCGGCGTCGGCGTCCACGACGGCGGCCTTGGGGGCGCCGGCGTGCAGCGCGCGGTCGATCTCCTTGACCGGCTGTCCCGGCTTCGGGTGCAGCATCGCGTTGAGCAGCGGCAGGGTGACCAGGACGACGGCGGCGGTGACGAGCATGTATGGGGAGAAGATGGTCTCCGCCAGGGTGACGATGCCCATCTGCTCTTCCATCGGGTGCCCCGGCGTGGAAATGACCATCGGGATGGTGGCCGAGAGACCCAGTCCGTACATGGTGAAGCCGCTGTAGGCCGCGGCGATGATCAGCGGGTAGTGCACGTTCTTCACATGCAGCGCCAGCTTCTTGGCGACGATGCCGCCGATGACCAGGCCGAAGCCCCAGTTCAGGTAGGAGCCGATGGCACCGACCAGGGTGGCGACGACGACGGCGGTGCGCGGCTTCTCCACGCGGCTGACGATCGCGTCCAGCAGCCGGTCCACTATTGGCGCGTTGGCCAGCACGTAGCCCATGGCCAGGATCACCGCCATCTGGGTGGTGAACGCCAGCAGGGACCAGAAGCCCTCGCCCCAGGCGGCGGTGATGTCGGTGAAGCTCTGGCCTTCGGTGACGATGGCCAGGATGACCGTCAGGATGGTCAGCACGATGGCGAAGACGAAGGGATCGGGCAGGTAGCGGCGCATCAGCTCCGTGAAGAATCCTGCGATCTTCTGCATCACGCCGGCGCGTTTGACGGCGCCGGGCGGGGTCTCGGTCAGGGTCTTACTCATGGTGTGTTGTCCTTTGGAAAGCAGATAACGGGGCTCAGGCCGGGCCCGTCGGGGAGGCATGGGCCTCGACGTCCGTGTCGAAGCCGTTGCGGCAGACGGTTTCGGGATGCTGTTGACCGGCAGTCTCCCCGGTTTGGACCTGGCTGGAGATGCCGCCGCACAGAGCGTCGTTGCGTGAGCCACGGTTAAGATCCCATCGGCATCTGATTAGCGTCCAATAAAGAAATCAAAGGCCCTAGATAATGAAAGCGCTATAGATTGGGGCTGTGGACCTGAAATACCTGCGCGCCTTCGCCATGGTCGCCGACGAACTGCATTTCGGCCGGGCCGCCGACAGGCTTGGCGTCGCCCAGCCGCAGCTGAGCGTCTGGATCCGGCGGCTGGAACAGGAACTCGGCGTCGAACTCTTCGACCGCAGCAACCGCTCCGTCCGGCTCACCGAGGCCGGGCAGGCAATCCGGGAACCGGTCCGCCAGACCCTGCTCGCCATGCAGCTCGTCCGGCGCGCCGCCGTGCTGGGCAGCACCGGCGTCGTCGGCCAGGTAACCATCGGCTATCCCGGGGCCAGCAGCCGCGAGGTCCTGCCGCCGCTGGCCCGCGCCGTCCGGGCGGCCCACCCCGGCATCGAGTTGAAGCTCCAGTCCATGGTCTACGGCGGCTTCGCCCCCGTCCAGGTCGCCGCCGGGGCCCTGGACATTGGCTTCTCCCGCCTGCCGGTCCGGCACAAGGACGTCAGCACGCGCGTCTTCAGCTACGAACGCGTCGTGGCCGCCCTGCCCGCGGACCACCCGCTCGCGGCCAGGGACACCGTGGCCCTGCAGGACCTGGCCGCGGAACCCTTCGTCAGTTTTCCGGCCACCAGGGGGTCCACCGTCCGGGATGCCGCCATGCGCCTAACCGCCGAGGCCGGCTTCACGCCCCGGATCCTGCAGGAGGCCCCGGACTCCTATGCCATCCTCAATCTCGTCGCCGCCGGGGTGGGCGTCACGCTCACCGTCTCTTCCGTCCAGCACATCAGCACCCCCGGACTGGTCTACCGCGAGCTCGCCGGCGAACCCACCTACCTCGCCGCCGCCGTCGTCTGGCCTAAGCGCAGCGTCAGCCGTGCCGCCCGGGCGGTGCTGGAGATCCTGGAGCAGATCCTGCCCACCCCGGACAGGCCGCAGGGCAGGGTGCTGGACTAGGTCAGCCCCGGCGCCGTGGCTTCAGGGCCAGGAGCCGCCGCACGGCCTCTTCGGCCGAATCCACATGCACCGGCCCGTCCTGCGGGAAGCGCCAGCCGCCGATCGAGAACACCGGCACGCCCGTCCGGCAGGCGAGCGCGATCTCGCTCGCCGTCCCCCAGCTGCCGCCGACGGCGATGAGCCCGTCGCAGGAGCGGACCAGCAGGCCGTTGCGCAGCTCCCCCAGTCCGGTGGGGATGGACACCGTCAGGTACGGGTTCGCCGCCTCCCGGACGCTGCCCGGCAGCAGCCCGACCGTCACCCCGCCGTGCTCGAAGGCGCCGCGGCTGGCCGCGGCCATCACGCCGTCCAGCCCTCCGGTGACGACGACGGCGCCGGCTTGGGCCAGCAGCCGGCCCACCTCGTAGGCGGTGGCGCATTCGGCTTCGCTGGCGCCGTCGCCGGGGCCGATGATGCCTGTGTACACTGGCCGGCCTCCTGCCTTAGAGCTTTTGCACCATGATCGGGTCCGTGGTCGGCTGCGGAGACCCGCCCGCCGGCTTCACGTCCGCGTCCGAGATCAGCCACAGCTTGTAAGCCTTGTCCTTGCCCAGCGGCGGCATCTCGTGCGTAATGACGGCGGCCTCGTCCGCCGGGGCTGACACCGTCACGGTCACCGCGGTCCCTCCGGCATGCGCCTGAGGACGACCTTCAAATCCGAGGCCATCAGCAGCCTGTGAGCAATTTGACGGAACTTTACGATATCGAGGTCCCGAAGATACTTGAAGCGCTTCGGCGCAATGCGCGGCAGCAAGCATGGGAATAGCATTCCCGCTGGAACATGCTGGCGCCTTTCTGCCTTCCTGCCATGTCAGGAAGGCAACATGTTAATCAACCAGTTCAACAATCACGTTCATGCCGCTGTCGGGGTGGTAACTCCATGACGCTGCATAGTCGGCCCATTCGGCATCCTGTCGCCCATCGAGGGCCCGGGTGTTACCCATCCGGTTCATCACGCTGTCCGGTATTTCCAGCTCTCGTAGTATGCAAGCAACAGTGATGAAAGACGTTCCAGAAAAAGATTCATTACCGCGTGTCTGGAGCGTCAGGCTGCGACCTTCATCGCCGATTTCTACGCCGCCGTCGGAAGCGGCAAAACAGGCATCGGCAGCATCAGGAAGCAACCGCAGGCGAGCAGCTTCTGCCTCCTCAGCTGCTACGCGGGCAGCCTCTGCAGCACGCGCTTTGCTGGCCACGTTCTCTTCAACCACAATTCCGACAATGGTCAGGACCAGGCCTATAGCTATTGCCGCACCGAGACACAGCTTCCAACGGCTCTTCCAAGTGGCTTTCTTCGGCAGCTGCGAATCCACTTGGTTCGCTTCGTTCTGAGCCTTTGGCGCATCACTTACTTCGATCATTTGATTTGGTGTTCCCCATCAATGCGTCCGGCGACCATCGCCGAAACCGTCCAATTCTTATCAGCCGGAAGCGATGCCACCGGGTAGCGCCGTCCGTGAGGCGGGGAACCGTTATAGAACTGGTGCTTATCGGCTCGGTCTCAAGGCAACCCGGCGGACTCGGCAGCTGACAAACTGCTTGGCGCAGTTCCATCTGTCGACGCAAGCAATCCAGCACGTCCGGGTTCGTGTCGGGCTTGCTCTGGGCAGCCCTTATCTCCTGACGTGCCAAGTACTTGACCGCAGCGCCTGCAACGTCTCACACATGGCAGTTCATCCAGGACACTCACCTGGCGAGGACGTTGGGTATCAGTTTCCAGAATCGTTCCAAATCCACGGCACAGTTCTCCCCGTGTGTCGACATGCTTCCCTATAGTTCCGTCGGCAAACAACGCTGAAGGCTTCTTCCATATTGAGTGCAATTGAAGCTGCCGCCACTCATTTAGCCACCGCACTTCCTACTGCATACACGTCTGCCGGCATGGGTCTGTGCAGCTTCCACGTGATCGCGATCGGTTTGTCCCCCGAGTGCTGCACGTAGTCAACCTGACCTAGGCATGTGTAGGGCACAGTCATTCCCAAGTCATCATTTGAATGCTCTCGGGTGAACAAAACGATCTGCGAGCCATGCGCCTTACGGTTCAGATAGCGCTGCCCTACAGGGCTCGTCGTCGACGTGTTGTTCTGGGATTCCCAGTGGAACAGGTCTTCACTCAGCGCGTAGTCCCGGTACATAGTTGTCGCGGAGTGCTTCTTTTCGTCCTTGTTCAGGGTGACGAAGAAAGCGTCCGTTTTCGTATCACGACTCCAGGCCACTCCCTCGCGGTGCTGCGCGTTCCGGCCGCCCAGCTTGGCAATACCCAAGGCCGCCAGCACCTCCTCACGTCGGTATGTGGCGTGCGAGTACATCGGAATGTGCTGCAGTCCCAGCCCGAGCCCCTTGGGCAGGTGGCGGGCAGACTGGACACCGTGCCGCATCAGCTGACTGATCTCGGAGCAGGCGTAAGGATAGGCACGCAGCTGCTCGAAGCCGTCGTCGTACTTTTCAAAATCTCCGCCATCTGGCCAGAGGGTAAAGAACAGCATCCGGACGAGTGTTTTCTCCCGCTCGCCCAGGTCTTCGTAGGGCAGGGCCTCCGATGAAACCAGCGACGTGTATACCTCGGCCCGTTCCGGATCATCCACGTGCAGCAGCGCAGTCATCTTTTTGAGCACCAGCTGCTCCTCGAAGAGGGACCGCCCCTCGCGCAGGATGACAGCCGGTGCACCTGCGTTGATCAACCCGGCCTCGCGGATCAGCGATGTCCAGGAGTCGCCGGTCTTCCGGTACACCTCGGTGATGTCCCGGCCGGACTCGCGCAGGTAGTCTTCGAGCAGAACCTCGGCATGCGAGCGCACATCGGCGACCAGCTGCTTGCGGTTGAAACGAAGCTGGGACTTGATGTTGTCCAGCACGGTCTGTTGTGCAACCCGGTCCAGGATGATCTGGCAGCCGGACGGCAGCAGTGGGAACTCGTCCTCGATCTGTTTGACCAGACCCGCCCTGCCGATGCCGGTCAGCGCCCGGAATTTGGGATCGAAGCGGAATTCACGGCGCTGCTGGCCGATGAAGTCAAGGACGGTGAGCACGGCTTTGTCCTCCGCGCGCCTCAGTCCACGGCCGAGTTGCTGAAGGAAGATCGTGGAGCTCTGCGTCGGGCGCAGTAGCAGGATGGTGTCGATTTCCGGAACGTCCAGACCTTCATTGAAGAGATCGACGGCGAAGATACAGTTAATCTCCTTGCGACGGAGTTTGGCCAACGCGGCCGCCCGCTCGTCGCTGTCGGTGGCACCCGAAACGGCGACGGAGGTAATACCTGCCTGATTGCAGACCTTAGCCATGTAGTGCGCGTGCTGGACGGAAACACAGAAGCCGATGGCCCTCATTTCCTGGGTGCTGAGCACCTTCTCGCGCAGTTCCTTGATGACCTTGGCAGCACGGGCGTCGTTGCCCGTATACAAAGTGCTTAGGGCCTCGACGTCGTAATTGCCGCGTTTCCATTCCACCTGGCTCAGGTCGACGTCGTCGGCCAGACCGAAGTAGTGGAACGGGACGAGCAGATCCGCGTCCAGTGCGTCCCAGAGCCGCAGTTCGCTGGCAGTGCGGCCGCCGAAGAACTCGTCGGCGACATTGACGCCGTCGCCGCGCTCCGGTGTGGCAGTCAGGCCGAGCAGCTCCTGCGGGCGGAGGTGGTCAATAAGCTTCCGGTACGTCGGGGCGTCGGCATGGTGGAACTCGTCGATAACGACGACGTCGAAATGGTTCGGTTCGATCTGTTCGATGTCCCTGGATGCCAGAGACTGGACACTCGCAAAGACGTGGTTCCAGCGGATCGGCTTGTGCTCGCCGACGTAGAGTTCGCCGAACGAACCGCTCTGCATGACCGCACGGTAGGTGCGCAGGGACTGTTCCAGGATCTCCTTGCGGTGGGCGATGAACAGCAGCTTCAGCTGCCTGCCGGCCTCGTCGCAGAGCCGTTTGTAGTCCAGTGCCGCAACAACCGTCTTTCCGGTGCCCGTTGCGGCAACAATGAGATTCCGATGGTGCCCCTGGATGCCCCGGGCCGCTTCGAGTTCCTCAAGCATCTCCGCCTGGTGCAGATGCGGCTGCACTTCAAGCCCAGTCTCACCCATCGGCTGCAGGGCGGTGGTACCGCCATTGCGCTCAAGCGCCGCGTCGAGCCGCTCCCAGTCGGTGTCCGGGTTGTAGGGGACAAAGGCCCGTTGTTCCCAGTAGCTGTCGAACGTCACCTGGAACTTGCTCAGCAGCGCCGGGGTGGTCACCGACGACAGCCGGACGTTCCATTCCAAGCCGTCCACCAGCGCGGCCTTGCTGAGGTTCGAACTGCCGACGTAGGCCGTGTCGTAGCCCGTGTTGCGGCGGAACAGCCAAGCTTTGGCATGCAGGCGCGTGGACTGGATTTCGTAGTTGATCCGGACCTCCGCGCCGTAGCGGCGGACCAACTCGTCTATAGCACGACGTTCGGTGGCGCCCATGTAGGTAGTGGTGATTACTCGGATCCGTGCGCCGCGGTCCCTCAACTCGTCGAGAGCGCTTTCCAAAAGTCGTAAGCCGTTCCAACGGATGAATGCGCAAAGGAGGTCCACGGTGTTGGCTGAAGCCATCTCCGCACGAAGTTCTGCGGCGAGGTTCGGATCGTCCTTACCATTAGTCAGGAGCGCAGAGTCCGACAGGGCCGTCGTCGGTCGGCGAAGGTTTCGGCGCCGCAGCTTCTCCGGTGCGTAAAGTGACAGGAGCTGCTGCGGACCATCCTTGATTGAATCCTCTGTCTGTATGACTCGTAGGATCCGGTTGGCTACCGTGAGCCGGTCTTCAGGCTTGGTCGAGGACAACGCATTCCTAGCGGCATCGGCGATGTGCCTGGCCAAAATCTCGGCAGCCTCTTCCGGATTCACCTTCTCGAAGTTTGCCTGGTAATCCGGCACGTGCTCCAGCAGTCGGTCCAGCGACTCCGTATGCAGCGACTCGTACAGACCCTCAGACAGTGGGTCCGCTGCCCCTCCCCCAATGAATGCATTCATCAGGCCAGGCTAGCGGAGCGACAGGACATTATTTGGACTTGGCCCAAACTGTCGGTCCCATTGTCAGTCGTGCGCCTCGCTGACGCTCGCCTCATAGGGCTGACGGGGGGTTGGTTACGGCAAACAAATCATAGAGGCTCACGGGAATTCACCCCCTGGGCTAGCGGATAAGGACGATGGCTGACAAGAGTAATGGGCCGCCCACATCTCCGGTAGCCCAGATATTACGGAAGCACCGTGCATGGGTTTCTCCCATCCAGTTGCTTTCAGAAGTATGGGGCGCCATGCCGTATGTTCTAACGACCCTTGAGCCGCGTTTTAGTCCGCCATCGATGAGCTCCCCGATCTTTCGAGCACCGAGCAATATGTCTGTGGACCAGTAAACTCAGCCAATGTTCGATCCGCAGCCCATTCCTCGCTGTAAACTCTGGACCCCATGTGACTGCCCCCTACATGTCCTAGATCACAGTTGCCGCAGTAATCGCTCGAACTCATCCATCACACGGGCCGTCTTCTCGCGGTTCCCCGTAGGCCCGGTCATGCGGAAGACAAAACCGCCCCAAGACGTACGGGTGGACTGCAAACCAGGCGGGCCCTCCTGGTCAAGGAGTGGCTTCACTGGTGCCTTAAACACGCAGACGACCAAGGGTACTTTCTGCGCCTCTAATGCCGCAAGAACCGCTTCCCGCCCATAGCGCTGCTCCCGGGAGCGCACAGGATCGCCCCTGCACGCGGGGCGTTTCACAAGGTCCGTGAAGCCGACCCCGGAGGCCAGTGCTGGTTCCTCGAAGAATCGGTTGCCCGAAGGCGTATCGAACAGCCCCGCCTTTACCAGACGGTTTAGCTGCATCCGCCCGTAGCTGCCTTGGTA
Organism: Arthrobacter sp. GCM10027362; assembly: GCF_042679445.1. NCBI lineage: Bacteria > Bacillati > Actinomycetota > Actinomycetes > Micrococcales > Micrococcaceae > Arthrobacter > Arthrobacter sp. GCM10027362. Next base: position 49,402 of record NZ_JBHTML010000003.1, on the reverse strand, counting down.
GTAGTGGCCGAGCTCTACGCTCAATGGAGCAGGGTTTAGCCCGACGATCATGGCGCGAGGGTTCTCAGGCCACAGGTCTCTGAGCGTGAGGGTGGGGGTGCCCATCCAGTCAACCCAAGCTTGGTAGCCGACCAGGCCGGAAGCATCATCCATCGTCAGAAATGCTGGCCACCTTTCATTTCCAATAAAAATTCCATCCTATACTGGATCATTTATTGGTTTCATTCCACCGATGGCCGTTGATAGTCCTGGCCGGGACAGGTCGCCGCTGGCGCGGCTCCCCCTGCATATCCAGGAGCCCATGTGCATCCGGAACGGGGCCATGCCGGCCTTAGTGATCCCGATGGCTGTCGCCACCCGTACGCTTCCCCGGACGCTGTGCACCGGCGGGGTGTCTCTTGGAGATCAAGGGGTACCCCCACCTGGTTTCTTCCGCCTCAGCAAAACCCTAGAATCAGATGGGTAAGTGGCACTGTCATTGTTAGGGAACCAAATGAAATAGGCACTACCTTGCGTCTGCCCTTATGGACGCGGTCGTGTTACTGACGGCTGGGTGTGAGGCTCCTGCTGCTCCTGCCACTCCTAAAGTAAAGCTGACTTCTTTCCCAAATATCGTTCGCGCGGCCCGAAACGGGGCATGTAGATCGACGTCACAACCAGAAGTTGGAACTAAAGATCCGTTACTGGTCCTTCAGTTAGGATCCGCCCCGCACCCGGGCCTGAGACGGCGTCGGACGCGCTAGAGGAGGTAATCCCCGAGCTGCAGGCTCCCTTAGTTCAGCCTTCGCAAGCTCCGCTTCCTGACGCTTCAGCTTGGACAAATCCCGGGTCATCTCACCCTAGGACGCATTGCCGGCTTTCCTAGGCGGCATCTCCGGAATCTGATGCCCACATGGACAACTCGCCATTCCAATAAGTGACCCCCGCTCCAGTGGCACCAGTTGATTTACGGACCGTAGAGGCAGCCCGCCGATACAGAGCTTGTACGAGAAGAATGCCGACGGCAAGGAGAAGGAAATCTTATCGTAATGTCGACGTAGGAGTCGACGTAGGAATGCGCTCAGTTTCCGTTGGTGCGAACGTCAGACTTCGCAAATCAACGACAGACGATGCAAAGTATGGTTCTTCCTTTGGTGGCTTCCAAAGGAGGGCGGTATAGGCACAGACGAAGCTGAAGTCATCGCCATTTATGACCAAGCTTTCACTTACTTTGGCCGTGCCGGTCCGGTCGGGTCCCGCTTCGCCCCAATGCAATACCCGCGAACCCGATGACGGAACATTGCTGGCGGGCCAGTCAACGTCGCGGCAGAGCCTCTCCACGTCCAGGTCTGTCGAGGCGGATGAGCCAACTGCATAGATGCGGAGCAATATCCTCTCGGAGCTTCGCAGGGCCGCAGCCGTAGCTTCTGACGTGATGGTTACCGCACCGGATGACGATTTCACGGCCGATAAAGACAAACCGGGCATGTCCCGAGAATGCAGACTCTCGGCGCCAGTCCACAACACCTTAATCATTCCGGTGACGACCAAGAGGGCCGACAAGATTGTGACCACTGCAGTTAGCGCAGTTGCCCAGCGGCGGGTCTTTGGAATCAGAAGCAGGATGACAGGTACTGATGCGCCGACGATGACGAAACCGATGGCCCATGCAGTGCCGCGAGGATCGTTGCGGACCATCCTGCGCAGAAGATCTTCTTCTAGGCCCAGTGCCGTGAAAATCGCCACGACAACCGCCAAAGCAGCTGAAATAGCCACCCATACTCCAACAGGAGGTTTCTCTGGCGTTCCTTCATTCTTGGAAGGTTCAGTCTCCGGTGAAGAGGCTACGGTCGAATTCTGTTCCACCCTGGGACCAAGTTGGGGTGCTGTGCGGAAGATCCTGATCCTGTTCCAGAACATATGGAACCTCCTTACCGATCGGCACCAGGCGTTTGGCCTGGCCCCAGTGACAGACATCTTCCTCCGCCATATGGAAGTCCGCAATGAGTAAGGGGTAGGAAACGTCGAAGCATCGCTTCGTCACGACACACGGTTCTCCTGCACGACAAAAATGGGACCGCCCTTTATAGCGAAGGTTTCAAGAACCCGTGAACAGAGAGCCGGCCTGCTGTTGAGGCTGCTGCGCACAGTCATTCTGCCGGAAAGTGGCTGTTAATCAATTTCGGTAACTGGTCCACATGGTAAGAACCTTGGTCGTCTCCTCGACAGCTACATGCGGGCATCGACGGAGGACCAGAATACGGACGGCCAGAAGGATGTACTGATCGCCGCCGGAGTAAAGGACGATCCCCGGCACCTGTTCACCGATCGCGGCGTCAGCAGGGCCAAGACCAAGCGGCCCGGGCTGGACGCCTGCCTTGAGGTCCTGCGGGAAGGGACACACTGGTAGCCGCGGAGCTCGACAGGCTGGGCCGCTTGCTGGGAAACCTGATCGAGCTGGTCAACGAACTGGACGGCCGCGGCGTAAAATTCAAAGCTCTGGAGAATCAGGCCATCGACACCACCAGCAATCACGGCAGCTCATGCTGCACACCTTCGGCGCCCTGGCCGAATATGAGCGTGGTCTGATCAGAGAGCGGACCAACGTAGGCCTGACCGTTGCCAGGGCCCGCGGCCGCAACGGGGCCGGCCCAAGCTGCTTGACAGCCCCAAAGTGGCCCGGGCCAAGGAACTGCACGCGGCCGGCCACCTCAGCCCCAAGGAAATAGCCGACGCCGTAGGGGTATCCGTGGCCACGCTCCACCGCTACCTGGCTAAGTAGTCAGCAGCATTGGACGCAACCGGACTAGGAACAGGACAAGGGGAAAACCAGGGACTAAAACGCCCGGGCCTGTCGGAATGGAGGACAACAGGCTCCGGCATCCAGCCAGCCTCGCCGATCTGACTTCGAAAACAAATTGGACTGGAGGTGGTCCAAGATCACTCCAGGCCCTCTGGATCGCTACAGCTCCCGGCTATCGTCAGAGCATGATGCATAAGATGAGATGGTCAGACCCGGACGGCAAACTCACGCTGATTTACGAAGATGACAGCACCAGCGGTGAGATTACTGCGTCCTTGGATGAATGGCTGGAAATGGTTGTCGGAGTGCTCCAGATGATGCCGGGAAAGCTCAACGCAGATCGAAACGGATTCGCCCTCGGCCCAGTTGGCAGCGACCCGGACATGATCGGCGCATTGGTCGCCGCCAGGCTAAAGGAATCGTCTGCTCAATGAGGGACTACCGCCGGCCTACCAGACGGCGCCAAAGGCTCGGGCCATCCTGCGGGGTGGCCTTTGCCGTCTCCGGGACCGGCTGGGACTGAACAGGCATGGGGCTGCGCAAGGGCGTTCAGGACCTGCTCACCCTGCCCGCCCGATGTGCTCAAAGCCTGCTCACCGGGCATGCTCAGGGCTGGCTCAGAGATGCTCACATTGCCGCCCTCCAGCGTGTGCAGGGCCATCAGCAGATCCTCTGCATTCTGCCGGAATGACGCGGCCAGACCCTCCGCCGCATCCGCCCTGGCACGCTCCCTGGTCGGGACCTGCTCTGCTCAAGCTCCCTGATCCGTTCAGCCGTCGTCTAGTCCATTGGACCAATCACAGAGCCGAAGCCTGCTCAGCCTGACTGGACTCCGGCTCAGGGCCGGAAGGTTTCCAGCGGACCGCCAGAAAAATTCATTTACTTCCCGCGACGGCGAGGATCGCCTCTCTGTCCAGACCAAGCGACCTGCACATGGCGATGTAGTGCTTAGTATCAATTCGGTCCATGAGGTAGAAAAGCGAAGCTACTACGGCCGAGACCTCCGTAACATCGAGAGGCTTGCTAATGTCACCCTCCTCATTGTGTGAGTACGCGTGCAGATAGCGTTCGACCCAAACGCGCAACGGATCGGCTTCGAGGACACTGAGGGCTGTGCGCATCCCTCTGTGGAAGTTACCGATGTGTTCAGAATGGTGGAAGCTCAGGAAAGCTTCCACCATTCGGCGAGCAGAGTTAGGAGCCAGGGCGAGGATGTCCATCTGCTCATGCCAAGGCATCGGGCTTTCATTGACTTCCGTTACGGCTGTGGCGACTTGGCAGAAGAGATAGTGGTACTGCGATCTCAGTCGGGCGCTCTCATTCCTGTCCTTCGCCCAAGGCTCTAGGACAGGCATACGGCCAGAGGGACCACGTCGCGATTGGAGTACATAGGCGGTAGGCCAAAAATTGTTCAGGCACATTACGCGGATTTGGTTGTAATCCTGCATGCCGCGCCGGATCTCCACTCCCTTCGGCGACGGCGCATGCCCCTATTCCGTGTCCGGCACCTTACGATCCGCTGGCGCAAAGCCCAAGGTGCGAAGCTGCGCAACAGCCTCTTGGTGAAAGACTCTGCCAACACTTTCGCGGCAGACCATTGGCTCGCCCAAAGCTATCCCTTGGCATTCAGCGCCGGGACCGCCGATGCAGAGCGCCTGGCTCGTGACCCGAACGGGGTCCGACCTTCAGGGGGAAGCGCTGAGGAGCTTTATCTCCTAAAGCGAACAGCATTGTCGAAGCTTTAGCGGCCTTCTTACGCTGCCCACTGCCGTCGCCTGTTCCTACGGAACGGCGGATCTGGGTTGTTACTGCAGTACCACGATCCGACGACGGCGTCATTGACGGTGCGGAAGGGGTTGTCCTCGCCACCGTAAACCTTGCCCCGAATCCGAAAATCGCCTCCCACTATGGGGCCAGGGGGTTCAACTACTACTCTGCCAATGGCATCATGCAACGTACTTACCTCCCGCCTGAAGCACTCGTGCAGGCGCTGAAACGAAATCCGGATTTCCGTGCCCCTGCACGTCCCACCAGCCGGCGTTGGCGCCCTCGAGCCGGACGGTGACGCGCCGCTTGCCGTAGCGGTTCCAGCGGGCCGCGGTGAATCCCCCCAACAGTCATGCCCCACGGGTGTTCGTGCCGCCATCTCTGAACATGCGGCGGCAGCCAGGGGCAGTCAGGGGCAGTCAGGGGCAGCCTAGCTGGCTGGCCGCTGAATGGGCAGTCGCCCGGTCGCGCTCGGCGGCTGGAACACCTGGCGCACGTATGCGTGGATGTCCGGGTGCGTCCCCTGAAGGTTCAACGACTACTGCCCCTGATTGTACGAAGCGGTGTCATACCGGTGTCCGGGAGGGCCCGCAGCAGGGCCTTTTACGCGAGGTGCCCCCCCCCCCCCCCCCCCCCCGCGGACGACTCCTCCTTCGTCGGGGACTGTTTTCCTGAGCTAATCCTCAGCAATTTCCGAAGTTAGTCCTTGGCAAGCACCTGCATGCTGGATAAGGGGAAGCCGCCTTCGATGGCGGCGACACGGATCTGGCGGGGGGCTGGACAATGGCAGAGTGCACTGGAACGCACCGCCGGCACCAGTACGAGCACGTCCCCTCCGACGTGCTGGAGACCATGATCGTCCACGCGGAGACGAAGAAGGCCGAATGGGAGCTGTCCGCCGTCGACTGGCGCCAGAAGCTCGAGAGCGCCGACCGCCGCGTCGCCGACCACGACCCGGACATGGCCGGGATCCGCTCCGAGCTGGAGTTGCGCGCCGCGGAGCCCGCCCGTGCTTGAGTTCTGGGCCAGGTTCGGGAACTCGCCCCTCTTCACCGGCATCACCTGGGCCATGGTGCTGTCGTACCTGGTGTACTTCATGCTCATGTTCACCTACCGGATGTCGGTCAGGGGCACCCGCCGCTCCTACATGGCCGCCTCCATGCTCAACGCCCTGGGACCCTCGCTGACGGCCGGCTATCTCTTCGCCGCGGCGGTCAATATCGCCGCGGGAATGCTGGTCATCTCATTGCTCGACGCACTCATCGCCTTCTTCGTCCTGCGCTACTGGCTGACGATCAAGGATGAGAACAACTGGTGGAAGGGCCGCGGCACGAATGTCCGCCGGTGGATTCGCAGCCTCTCCCCCGGAACGAAAACCGCCCCGGCCGGCGCCGCCGGGTGACGTCCCGCTGTCCGCTTGCCCGCGGTCGCCGCCGTCCCTGTGAGGTCTGGCTGCGGCGCCCCAAACCGGCGCACAATCAGCTGCAGCCGAAGATTTTCCCCTGGAAGATCTCATCCCGAAGCGGGCCATGAAGTAATCGACCCCGGGGAGTTGCACGACTGGCTTCGCCTTGGCCCTGCCGGACACCGTGACGCTGGGAATCCTCGCCCGCCTGGCCCTAGGTAAGCTGCAAACGTCATGGCCGCCACCTGGCTGAGTGCCAGGTTCACCCGCGCCCGGCCGGGCCCTTCCCTGCGTTGGACCGGCCTGCTTTGCGTCGCCCTGCTGGCAGGCCTCGGATTCACCGAGTCGCTGCTCATCGCCGAGCTCAGCTTCGGCCTGGGCAACCCGTCCAACGGCTACGCCAATGTCGCCCTCATCCACTCCTCCCTGCTGGCCACCCTAATCCTGACCAGCCGCCACTGGCACTACCGCCGGATTGGCAGCTGGCCCATCGCGCATGCGTGTTTGCCGCACCGCCTAAACAGCGGCGTCTATAACCCAGGTAGCCCAATATTGAACACGATCCAGACGGCAGGCTTTCCGGTAGTGGCCACGCTGCCTTCTACCTGCTGGGCGGTCCCAACCTGAGATCAACTTTCAATTGGATCCGGTCCGAAACACAGCGATCGTCGCCCTATGCGGACAACCGCTATCGGCATGACCCACTGGGCTGCCGGAACACGCCGACGCGATGCTTTCCCAGGAGGCTGCACCGGCAATACTGTCCGAATCATTTGATATTCGTGGTTGTGTCCAGGCCGGTGGTCCCTTGCCGGCCTGGACAGCCCGCGGGCTGTCCTCACTTTCTGGCACTTTTAAGGAGGAGAAGATGGGTATCGTGCCGGACCGTTCCACGCTGATGGAACTGCGCCGCCTAGGATTGCGGCTGGATGAGATTGCCAAGAAATACGGTGTAGAGGAGTCAGCTGTCAGGGCAGTGCTTATGTGGAACACAGTACAGAGTTCCTAACAGTAGCCGCGGCGACGTAGGCATCGGCTGACGCAGCGGCATGTTTAGCTGTCTATCCTGTTGCGCCGGCCTGGACAAACCGCACATGGGCCACGGCGTCGGACGGAGCGAACTCGGCCAGCTCCAGCCCCGCCGGTCTGCCGTCGAGGTTCTCGAACAGCCGCTCCCCGCCGCCGAGCAGGATCGGGACCACGGCCAGGTGCAGGTCATCTACCAGCCCGGCGCGCAGGTACTGCTGTACCGTCGATGCCCCGCCGCCGAGCCGGACGTCAGCGCCGCCGGCCGCGGCGAAGGCCTGCTCGAGGGCGGCTTCGATGCCATCGGTGACGAAGTTGAACACTGTCCCGCCGTCCATGGTGACCGGAGGCCGCGGATGGTGGGTCAGGACGAACACCGGATGGTGGAACGGCGGGTTTTCACCCCACCACCCCGTCCAGTCGCTGCCGTCCCAGCCGCCGCGGACGGGGCCGAACATGTTGCGCCCCATAATGGTGGCGCCGATCCCCTGCACCCCGCGCTCGAGAAAACCGTTGTCGACGCCGGTGCTGCCACCGTCCTCGCCGATCATGCGTCGGCCAAAGGCGGTGGCGAATATCCAGTCATGCAGGCGCTCCCCGCCCACACCCAGCGGTTGCTCGGCGTTCTGGTCCGGCCCGGCGCCATAGCCGTCGACGGACACGGCGAAGTTATGGACCCGCAGCTTGGGCATCCGGTACCTGCTTTCCTTCAGGGTCCGGCGGCTTACCGGACGCGGACCTTAGTCGTGGAAGAACCCGAGGAGGAACGGCACGACGGCCTCGGGGGCCGCCGCGTGCCCCTGGCCGGGGAGGACGCCCTGGTGGCCGTCCTTGACCGAAGATGCCACTGCCGCCGCCGACGCGGCCGCCCAGTCCGGGCTGGCATCCCCGTACAGGGCGAGCACCGGCGCGGATATGCCGGCGAACCGTTCCTCGGGCACGACGGCGTCCGCGGTGAGGGTGAGATCGTAGAACAGCGTCGGGGCCAGGGCCACGGCGGCCGGCCACCACGGCGTTTGCTTGATCCCCTCATCGAAGTGGGCACCGGTGTGCCGGATGAAGGCCTCCACCGCCTGGTCCCCGTGGCCGGTATCCGCCAGGGTCTTGACCTTGTTGGCGAAGACCTGCCACGGTTCGTCCCGGCTGCGGTGGGTAAAGTACGGCGGCTCGTAGACGGCGACTTTCCCGACCGGGACCCCGGCCGCGGCGGCCTCCAGGCACAGGATGCCCCCGGAGGAGTGCCCGTACAGGTGCACCGGTCCGCCCGCGGCGCCGGCGAGCGCGCGGAGGTCCTCGATTTCGCGTTCGACGGCATAGGGCTGCGTATCGGTGCTCTCACCGCGACCGCGGCGGTCGAAGGTGATGACGGTGAAGTCGCCGGCCAGCAGCGGCACCAGGGCCGCGGCCCCCTGGCGGGCGCTCAGCGCCCCGCCCACCATGACGAGCGGGGCGCCGCTGCCGGTCTGCTCGTACGCGATGAGCGTGCCGTCGGCGGACTTGACCGTCTGGACCATAAGCGTTCTCCCGAAGTGTGCGGCCGGACGAGGCTGTTCCCCTTCTACCCCTGGACCAGCGGTTCTTCAAGGGGCAATCGGAGTTCCGCTGCGGCCGGCAGCCAGATGATCTACCTCCGGTCCCCGGGCCTGGAGCCCGGGATCGAAACGGGCTGGGTGGACGCGCAGGAGCCGGTCCGGCCCGCTGCCGGGCGACCCCGGGATTACACGATCAGTTCAGGCTTGTCAATACCCGACCATTGACTGCCCAAAGCAAGCAAACCTACCATTATTGAACTTCCATGAATCAGCGGCCTGGCCGCCAAGCAGACACGCCAGGCAAATGGCTAACCCCGGCATTGTCGCGGAGGTCCACGATGACCACGTACGGACAGCACGCCAGCGATCTAGGCGAAGTGGGCGAGCGCACGCTGCGCAGGGTCAGACGGCACATCATGCCGCTGATCGTCCTGCTGTACTTCATCGCCTACCTGGACCGGAACAACGTCGGTTTCGCCAAGCTGACCATGAGCGCGGACATCGGCCTGTCCGAAGCGGCCTACGGGCTCGGCGCCGGCATCTTCTTCCTTGGCTATGCGCTGCTGGAAATCCCCAGCAACGCCGGAATGTACAGGTTCGGCGCGCGGAAATGGATCGCCCGGATCCTCATCTCCTGGGGTATCTTCGCCACCGCCATGGCACTCGTCCAGGGCGAGACCAGCTACTACGTCATCCGGTTCCTGCTCGGCGCCGCGGAAGCCGGCTTCTTCCCCGCGATCCTGTTCTACCTCACGCTGTGGTTCCCCGCCGCGCAGCGGGTGACCGTGCTGGGCATCTTCATCCTGGCCCAGCCGATCTCCAACGCCCTGGGCGCGCCGGTTTCGGGCCTGATCCTGCTGATGGACGGCGTGCTCGGGCTGCAGGGCTGGCAGTGGCTGTTCATCCTCGAAGGCGTCCCGGCGATCCTGCTCGGCTGCCTGACCCCGTTCCTGATGACCGACCGGCCCAGCCATGCCCGGTGGCTCGCCGACGACGAGCGGGCCTGGCTGACGCAGACCATGGACGCCGAACTGGCCCACCGCCAAACCCACGGCCCGCACCACTTCCTCGCCGGCCTGAAGGACTCCCGGACCGTGGCCTACTCGGCCCTGTACTTCGGCCTGGTCTGCGGCATCTACGGCCTGGCCCTGTGGCTGCCCACGATCGTGTCCGCGCTGGGCGACTTCTCCCCCACCCAGGTGGGCTTCATCGTGATCATCCCCTACGCCATCGCCGCCGTCTGGGTCTACTACTGGAGCCGGACCTCGGACCGGACCGGCAACCGCGTCCTGTTCGCCAGCATCAGCATGTGGATGGCAGCCATCGGGCTGCTCGCCTCGGGCTTCCTCCTGGAGGTGGGCCCGGTGCTCTCGCTGGCCGCCCTGACCCTGGCAGCGATGGGCATCTACTCGGCGATCGCCCCGTTCCTGGCCATGCCGTCGACCGCCCTGGTCGGTGCGGCCGCCGCGGCGGGTTTGGCGATGGTCAACTCGCTGGGCAACCTGGGCGGCTTCGTGGCGCCCTACATCGTCGGGGTGCTCAAGGATGCCACCGGCAGCAGCCAGTCCGGGCTGGTCTTCCTGGCCGCCGTCCTGGCCATCACGGGTGTGGCCACCTTCCTCTATGCGCGCAGGCGCCCCGAAGGCCATGTCCGGCCGGGCACGCCGGCCGGTGTGGGCGAAGAAGCGGTTCCCGCCGACGACAGCAACCCTCCGTCGCTCTGAGGCGGCCCGGCAAAGGATGTGAGGCTTATGCCCGAGGCAACACCGTTTCCTGCCGAATACACCGCCGTCCTGACCGGGGCCGGGTCCAAACGCGGCATTGGCCGCGCGACGGCGGACCGGCTGGCCCGCGAGGGCTGGGCGGTCGCCGTCATGGACATCAACGGCGAGAATGCGAAGGCGGTGGCCCAGGAAATAGCCGAAGCGTACGGGGTCAAAACGATCGGCGTGGGCGCGGATGTCTCCGACCAGTCCGCCGTCAACGCCGCCGTGGATGAAGTCGAAGCCGGCATGCCGCCGGTGGTCGGGCTGGTGAACCTTGCCGGCATCAGCTCCCCCACCACATTCATGGACGAAACCGCGGAAGGCTGGGACCGGGTCTTCGCCATCAACATGCGCGGCACCTTCCTGGTGACCCAGCGCGTCCTGCGGGGCATGATCGACCGCCAGCTGGGGCGCATCGTCAGCATCTCCTCGATCTCCGCCGAACGCGGCGGGGGCACCTATTCCAAGGTGGCCTACAGCGCATCGAAGGCGGCCATCATCGGGTTTACCCGCGCCCTGGCCCGCGAAATGGGCGTGCACAACATCAGCGTCAATGCCGTGGCCCCCGGCCCCATCGACACGGACATCATGGGCGGCACGCTGACCGGCGAGCGCAAGGCCGAAATGTCCGCAGGCACGATGCTGGGCCGGGTCGGCCAGCCGGAAGAGGTGGCGGCCCTCATCGCGTTCCTGCTGAGCCCGGACGCCGGCTACATCACCGCGGCGACCTACGACATCAACGGGGGCCTGCAGGTTTCCTAGGGAACGGTCCACCGGATCAGGAGGGCGGACGGATGGCCTACACGGCGGAGGACTGGCCGATCACTGCGGCGCTGCTGCAGTTCCCGGGCGTGGACGCCGGGGGTGTGCCGATGAACGACGCCGACGCCGAGGTATGGCGCGGCGTGTTCCAGGAAATTGCCGACGCCGGGTTCGCCCATGTGGACCTGACCGACACCTGGGTGCAGCCCGGGGATCTGTCCGCGGACCGGCTGGCAGAGTTGAACCGGACGGCGGCTGAGGCAGGGGTGGGCCTGCCGGTCATCTCCGTGGTCCGGCGCAGCGTGATCGACTCGAACAACTGGCAGGAGAACCTGGACTACAGCCACCGGTCGCTGGAGGCCGGGGCGGCGCTGGGTTGCGAGGTGGTTTCCTTCGGGCTGCAGCAGGCCCTGACCCCGCAGCAGCAGGCGCAGCTGTGGTTCTGGACGGTCCCGGGCCACCAGGACCCGGTCGATGACTTCGTGACCTGGGGAAACGCGGTCTCCCGGCTGCGGGAACTGGGCCGGCACGCGGCCGAGCTGGGGCTGCTGGTGTCCCTGGAGATGTACGAGGACACCTACCTGGGCACCGCGGACTCGGCGGTCCGGCTGGTGGAGGACATCGGACTGGCCAATGTGGGGCTGAACCCGGATGTGGGCAACCTGATCCGGCTGCACCGGCCCATCGAGCCCTGGCAGGACATTTTCGCGAAGACCCTGCCGTACGCGAACTACTGGCACGTGAAGAACTACTCCCGGGACGAGGACACGGCCCGGGACATGTATGTGGCAATGCCCGCCCCAATGGAGAGCGGGCTGATCAACTACCGCGAGGTGTTCGCGATGGCCCTCAGGAACGGCTTCCAGGGCATCATCTGCACCGAGCACTACGGCGGGGACGGGCTGAGCGTCTCGGCGGCCAACCAGGCCTACCTGCGTACCCGCGTGCTGCCCAGGACCGCCGACTATCCGCTGGGCACCAGCCGTGTGGCCCAGGGCCGGCAGACCCCCGCCGCCCCCGGAACCGGACAGGCCTGACCCGACCACGGCCCCGCCGCGGGCGGGGACGCAACAGCAACGGAGGCAAGGACATGGTTGACAGCCCCGCAGGCACCCCGGCCGCGCCCCGGCGGGAGGTCGCCGTCGTCGGCTCCGGCTACATGGGCGGCGGCATCGCCCAGGTCCTGGCGCTCACCGGCGCCCATGTGGCCCTGGCGGACGTGTCCGCGGCCGTGGCGCGGCAGAACTACGAGCGGCTGCTGGCCGAATCCGACGACTTCGTGGCCGGCGGGCTGTTCCCCGAAGGCGCCACCGGCATCCTGCGGGCAAACCTGTGGGCCGCCGAGGACGTCGAGCAGGCGGTGCGCGGGGCTGCCGTCATCGAAGAGGCCGTGCCCGAGGTCCTGGAGATCAAGAACGGGATCCTCTCCCGGATCGGCGCGGCCGCGCGGCCCGAAGCGATCATCGGCTCGAACACGTCCACGATCTCGATCGGGGAGCTGGCCAAGGCCGTCCGGAATCCCGGCCGGTTCCTCGGCGTGCATTTCAGCAACCCGGCGCCGTTCATCCCCGGCGTCGAAATCATCCCGCACGCCGGTACCGACGCGCCGGCCGTGGAAGCCGCCCGGCAGCTGGTGCGGGACTGCGGCAAGTCCAGCGCGGTGGTCAGGGACGTGACCGGCTTCGTCCTCAACCGGCTGCAGTTCACGCTGTTCCGGGAGGCCGCCCGGGTGGTCGAGGAAGGGATTGCCTCGGTGGAGGACGTGGACACGATCGTGCGCACCACCTTCGGCTTCCGCCTGCCCTTCTTCGGCCCCTTTGCGATCGCGGACATGGCCGGACTGGACACCTACCACTTCAGCTTCCAGTCCCTGCAGACCGCCTTCCCCGGGGAACTGGCCCCGCCCACGATCCTCAGCGACCTGGTGGAACAGGGCAAACTCGGCACCAAGAGCGGGGGCGGCTTCCTGAAGATTCCGGCCGAACGGATCCCGGATCTGGTCGCCTACCGCAACAAGGCGTATGTTCGGCTGCAAAAGCTCATCGAGGAACTGGGGCCGCCGCCGGTGGACTAGCCGGGCCGGACTATCGGTGCGTTCCGCGCTCCCGCTCCGGCGGGCGGCCGCGGTGGAGGAGGCGATCGGGCGGACATGGCTGCCGTAACCTACGTAGGTGTCAGCACCAAGATGTACCTGGGCTACCGGGACAGCCTGGCCTGGCTGAAGCAGGTGCGCACGCTGCTGCTGGCCCGCCGCGGGAGCCGCGTGCGGTCCTTCGTCGCGCCGTCCTTCCCCGTGCTGGAGAGTGCCCGGCGCCTGCTCGAGGACACCGGGGCGGTCCTCGGAGCGCAGGACTGCAGCTGGGGCGACGGCCCGCTGACCGGGGAGGTCAGCGCGGGCATGCTGGCGGAACTGGGGGTGGAACTGGTGGTCCTGGGGCACGCCGAGCGCCGCCGGCTCTTCGGCGAGGACGACGCCGTCGTCGCCCGCAAGCTGCGCGCCGCCGTCGGTGCCGGGCTCACCCCGCTGCTGTGCATCGGCGAAGCCGAGGAACAGGGGGCCGCAGCGGCCGCGGACTTCTGCCAACGGCAGGTGCTCTCCGCCCTGGCCGGCAACGAGGCCCTGCTGGGCAGGCTGATCCTGGCCTACGAGCCGGTGTGGGCCATTGGTGCGGACGCGCCGGCCGAACCGGATTACATCAACGAGGTGGTGCTGCGGCTGCGCGGGCTGCTGGGGCACCGTCCGGTCCTCTACGGCGGCAGCGCCGGACCGGGGCTGCTGCCAAAGCTGTCCGAGGTGGACGGATTGTTCCTCGGCCGCTTCGCACACAACCCGGAAAATTTCGGGCTGGTCCTGGACGAAGCCGCCGGCCCCGGAAGGAACGCCTCCCATGCTTAGCAGTGAACTCCTGTCGAACTATCCGCCGGAGGTACAGATCCCCGCGTATGCCGTATCGGACGTGGTGGCCGCCTCCGGCCGCACCCTGGTGGTGCTCGACGACGACCCGACCGGCACGCAGTCCGTGGCCGACCTGCCGGTGCTCACCGGCTGGGAAGTGGAGGATTTCCGCTGGGCGCTGGCCCAGCATGCACCGGCCATCTATGTGCTGACCAACAGCCGCAGCCTCGACCCCGGGCACGTGGGGCAATGCAACCGGGAGGTGGTGACCAACGCCCTGGCTGCCGCAGGCAGTGCCCCGCTCGGCTTCGTCAGCCGCAGTGATTCGACCCTGCGCGGGCACTATCCGCTGGAGCCGAACATCATCGCCGAGGTACTCGAAGAGGTGTCGGGGGACCATATTGACGGCGTGGTCATTGTCCCGGCCTTTCCCGAGGCCGGCCGCGTCACGATCGGGGGCGTGCACTATGTGCGCGGGGACGGGGACGTCCTCACCCCCGTGGCCGAGACCGAGTTTGCGCAGGATGCGACCTTCGGCTTCCGCAACTCCGAACTGGCCAAGTACGTGGAGGAAAAGTCCGCGGGACAGTTCCCGGCGTCCGAGGTGATTGCCCTGGACCTGAACACCGTCAGGGGCGGAACGGGCCGGATTGCCGACGCCCTGGTCCCCGCACGCGACAGCACGCCCATCGTCGTGGATATCGTCACCGAAAACGACCTGCGCGCCCTGGCCCTGGGCCTGGACGAGGCGGAACGGCGCGGCCAGAAGCTGCTCTACCGGGTGGGTCCGCCCTTCGTCAGGGCCCGGATCGGGCAGGAGCCCCGCCCGCCGCTCACTGCCGCGGAGGCCTATGCCGGCACCCTTCCGGCGTCGTCCGGCGGCCTCGTTGTGGTCGGCTCCCATGTGGGGCTGACCACCCGGCAGCTGCACCGGCTCACCGAAAACCACCCGCTGTCCCGGATTGTCGAAATCCAGGTGGAGAACCTGCTCAAGGACGAGAAAACGGCGGCCGCGGAACTGGACACGGCCGCCGACACCGTGGTGGCCGGCCTGGCGGAGGGCGACGTGGTTGTGCACACCAGCCGGGTGCTGGTGAAGGCCGGGGATCCGGCCGAAAGCCTGCGCATCGCCCGGACCGTCTCGGCCGCCGTCGTCGACGTCGTGCAGCGCACCCTGGCGCGCAAGCCGCCCCGCTTCGTCATCGCCAAGGGCGGGATCACCTCCTCCGACGTCGCCCGGCACGGCCTGCAGATCCGCCACGCCATGGTCCGCGGCCCGATGCTCCCGGGCGTGGTCTCGCTCTGGGAGCCCGTGGGAGGACCGGCGAAGGGCATCCCGTACGTCGTCTTCCCGGGCAACGTCGGCAACGACGCGGGACTGCTTGACGTCGTCCGAACCCTGAGCAGCCACCCGGCGCCGACCGGCACTTTATGACGGGCCGCGGTATCGACTTCGGCGAATTGGGCTCCAGCTACATGAGACCGACAAAGGCCAGGGAATCCTCGAAGTAAATCGGAATGTAGAGGACAAAGACAAGTGCCCGCAGCAAGTATGTGTCTACGAAATTCGAAACGGCGTCCCATCTGCGCCGGACACCTCCCTGGCGATTGAGGGACGAGACCGGCTTCCGGGAGAAACGTTCGAGGTATTCAACCACTTCTTTCGCTTCATCCCACGCCTCCGTAAAGTCCGCAAGGTTGGTCATGACGTGGAAGAGCAGGCTGAGGATTTCGCAGGCGATTTCGATCATGGCCACGATGTGTGCGGCAAGGATCGGTTCCCTCCCCATATGCCGCGGGCGGCATGCGCCGACCGTTAACGGCCAGGGCCGTCCTCCTGTATCCGGCCTCCGAAACCTTCGATGCTGCGCTTGATCCAACTGCGATGCAGTTCGGCCACGAGGATGTCCAGGAAGGGGACATTCGAGCGGTGCATTGCGAGAATCCTCACCTGCGCATCCACAACCCAGCCGGTTGGTCGTTGGATGCCGCCCCTCAGTTCCAGCGCCATGGCGCCAAGGAAGAGAACGCCTTCCAGAGCATCCGGGTCAAATCCCCCGGGAGCATTGCGCAGGCCTTCAGCGGCAAAGCCGACCTCCTCGCAGTCGTAGAAGTCCTCGTAGCTGTCCGTATTCATGGCAGGCTCCCCTCAGATGACAGCGACGCCCGCTATCCCTGCGCTCAATGTGTACGGACACCGCCGGCGGGCCCACCACGTCACCCGTCCCCACCCGATTTCCCCCACTCCGCGAGGCCATGGGCAGAATGTCTTGGTGAACTACGAGCAGGTGTTCTGCGGGGATGCACCCGCAGTGATGTCGGAATTGGCCGGGAGCGGCCTGCGGGAGCAGGTGCGCCTGGTTTATGCTGATCCGCCGTTCAATACGCGAAGAGACCACTACCGCTTTCGAGATCGCCGGAGCGATTCCGCTTGGACGGACCTGATTGAACGAACGGCCTCCGCCGCCCGAACGCTGCTGCGGCAGGAGGGAAGCTTCTGGCTGCACATCGATGACCAGCAGCTAGGTCCGGCACGTGCCGCCTGCGACACCGCGCTCGGCCGGGATAACTACATAGGAACCGTGGTCTGGGAAAAGACCCGCCGCCCCAGCTACCTGCATCCGCATCTGGCCAGCACCACGGATTTCCTCCTGGTCTACGGGAAAGATGCGAGGAAGCTGCGGCCCTTCACGTCCGGTACCTCCCAACCCGGAAAACGGATTCCGCTGGCACATCGTGGAAACCAGCTGGTGGACTTGTCATTTCCCGCCTCCACCGTCACGTTCAATTGCAGTGACGGAATCTACAGCGCAGGAGACCACTCGTCGCCCGGAATACCGGCCGCGCTCTTGGAAGACGTCGTGATCGTCAACGGCCGGAACCAGACGCCGCTCCGTTTGCGTCTTCCCAGCAGATACAGTCCTGCCAGAATCGAGCAACTGCTTGAAGCGAAAGCTCAATTCCTGGTGCCGAAAGTACCATTTCGTCCCTCGTACCTATCTCCCGGCGGCAAGCCCAAGCTGGTCCAAAACCTATGGTCGTGGCAGTCCGATCCGGAGATGCCCACGAACGAAGATGCCTACAAGGAGCAGGGGCGCACCTTCGCGAAACCGTTTCCTGGAGCCAAGCCTGTCGGATTAATCCGAAGGATCATTGAACTGGCCACCGAGGACGGCGACCTGGTCCTGGACCCGTTTGGAGGATCGGGAACGACCGCCGTTGCCGCCCTGGAAACCGGGCGCTCGTTCATCCTCGTCGAGGAACGTGCAGACATCGTCAATGAATACATTGGGCCGCGCCTGGAGGCATTCGGGCGAGTCCCGGCAAGCGCCGTCACACAGGCCCGCGTCCCGGGTCCTGTCCCCTGCCCGTGATAGAACCGAACCGGAAGCGCTCCCGGCCCCGCACCGTCGGGACTCATTTTTGGGGGATGGATGAGAGTTGAATTCGGCTGGTTCCTGGACCGTGCCCCGTGGGCGTTCACCTCGCCCGGGCTGAACGCGGTCCGCGTGGGGCGGGAGGGGCTGACGCAGCTGCTCCAGACACGGCTGGGCATCACCCGGCCGCAGCCGGTTGACTCCCACATCACCCGCATCCAGCAGTACGTGGCCCGGCTGCAGGCGGCGGATACGCCGGACGCCTGGTTCCACCGGTCCTTCGCGGTGGATCGGTGGTCCACGGCGCAGGAGCTGCTGCGGGCCCGGGATGAGCTGGTGGCCAACGGCTGGGACGGGACCCTGCCGGACGGTCAGGTTTCCGAACTGCTGCGCTGCCTGGCCGGACTGGAACACTTGGAGCTGCCGCTGGATGCGGCGCTGGTCGATGACATTGCCGCCCTGCCGGAGGCGCTGGACTCGCCGCTGCCGCTGGGCATTTCCGTCATCGAACTGCAGCATCCGCTCGGCACGCTGCCGGCAATCTGGCGCCGGATCCTGGCCAAGCTGGAATCCCGCGGCGTGCGGATCACCGAGCCGGAGGACGGGTTCCGGAAGGCGCCGAGGATCACCGTGCTGGAGGCCGAGACCGAGTGGGAGGCGGCCGAGCACGCGGTGCGCTGGCTGGCGGCCGGCGGCACCGAAAACCCCGGCGGAACGGGAGGCACCGCCGTTGTTGCCTCCCGGCCGACCGGCGTGCTGGACCAGTACCTGGCCGGGCACGGACTGCCGCGCATCGGCGTGGGCGGCAAGTCGCCGTGGCGGGCGCAGGACCAGATCATCCCGCTGTTCCTGGAGGTGATCTGGGGCCCGGTGAACGTGCAGCTGCTGGGCGAGTTCCTCTCCCTGCCCGTGTTCCCGGGCCCGGTGCGGGCCCAGGCCGCCCGGGCGCTGCAGAAAGCGCTGGCCCGGGAGCCGGGAACCGGCGGCCCGGCCTGGCAGCGGGCGCTCCAGGAGATCGCCGAAGATCCCGAGCTGGGCCCGGAGCTTGCCGCCGAGCTGGACGGGCTGTTCTCGGCCGGGCTGCTGCTGGAGGACAACGGCGTCTCCGGCGCCGACCTCGCCGGCAAATGCGCCTGGCTGGCCAAGCGCCTGAAGGTGCTGGCCCCGTTCAACGAATCGCTAACGGGTACGGCCGAGCAGCTGCAGACCCTGCTCTCCCTGGTTGGGGCACTGCCGCGGGTGTCCCGCCGGGACCTGCGCCGCATGGCCTCCTCGGTGGTAGCGGAGACATCCAGCCCGCTGGCCGCGGCGGAGGCCTCGCCGTGGCTGCGGCTGAACCACCTGTACGAGCTGATGGACGACGTCGACGACGTGCTGTGGTGGGGTTTCCAGGCCGGCACCATCTCCCCCGGCCGCCGCTGGGACGATGGCGACCGGCGGGCGCTGGCCGGCATCGGCGTCCACCTGCCCTCGGCCGGGGACCTCGCCGCCCTGACCGTGGCGCAGACACTGGCCGCCGCGCGGCGCTGCCGGAACCTGCTCATTGTCCAGGTCCGGCAGCAGGACGGCGAGCGGGTGGACGGCAATCCGCTGCTCGAGGCCCTGGTCGCGGACCAGCCGGAGGAGACCGGCCCGGACGGGGCGCCGCTGCCTGTCGCGGACAGGGTCAAGGACCGCAAGCGGTTCCCGGAGGACCTGCTGGACGGCGGCGCCTGGGAGCTGGCCGGCCGGCAGTCCCGGCTGGTTCCGGTAGAGGCGCGCGAAACCGCGCCGCCGCCGTCGTCCTTCGATCTGGGCCCGCGTCCGGACCTGGTGCCGGAGACGCTGTCCTTCAGCCAGCTGTCCACCCTGGTCGGCTGCGCGCTGGCCTGGGTGCTGGAGAAGAAGGTGAAGCTGCGGGTGGCGGAGGCCGACGAGGTGCCCACGGGCAACCGGATGATCGGCACGTTCACGCACAAGGTGGTGGAGGAACTGCATCAGGACCTCGCCAAAGCGCTGCAGGCCGTGCCAAGCACAGGGCAGATCGATGCGAAGATCGACCAGCTGCTGCCGCGGATGGCCTCCGAGCTGCTCCTGCCGGGCCAGCAGAGCCGGCTGAAGCACCTGCGGGCCGTGGTGCAGGAGACCGTGCTGAAGTTCTTCAAGACGCTGAGCAGGGCCGGCGTCCTGATCCAGGAGATGGAGCGGAGCTTCGAGAGGCCGCTGGTCCTGGATGTGGACGGCACCGAGGTGACCATACCCGTCGACGGCAAGGCCGACGTCGTCGGGATGGATGCCGAGGGCCGGCGGGTGGTGGTGGACCTGAAGTGGACCAACGCGGCCAGCTACCGGGTCAAAGAGGTGCGCGAGGGCCAGGCGGTGCAGCTGGCGCTGTACCAGTGGGCGCTGGACGACGGCGGCGCGGGGCCGGAGGCACCGACCGCCTACTACCTGCTCAAGCAGGGCACGTTCGCCTCCACGCACGAGGTGTTCGGGAACCCGCTGGAGGCGGCCCAGCCGCCGGCGCAGCTGTGGCAGAAAACCGTGGCGGCGGCGTCGTTCTCGGTCACCGAGGTGGTCAACGGGCGGGTCACTGCCGGCCCCCGGCTGGATGCCGAGCGGGCGGCGGCCGGCGGGCCGGCCGGGGAGGAACTGGCCGAGGCCGGCGGCCGGCTATACGGGAAGCCGCCGTGCAATTTTTGTAACTTCGCCACGCTGTGCGGGCTCAAGGGGGACTTTTCGTGAATGCGCTGGCGAACGTCACCATGGTTTCGGCCAGCGCGGGCACCGGCAAGACGTACCGGCTGACCCAGCTCATCGCCGGGAAGATCGCCTCCGGCGTGCCGGCCTCGGGCATCATGGCCACCACCTTCACCAAGAAGGCCGCCGGCGAGCTGCGCGAGCGCATCGCCGCGAAGCTGCTGGATGCCCCGGACGGGGACCAGGACCCCATCCGGCTGCGCGACGCCGCCCAGCAGCTGTCCGTGAGCCTGATCGGCACGGTCAACAGCGTCTGCGGCCGGCTGCTGACCGAATACGCGATCGACGCCGGCCTCTCCCCCGCACTGGAGGTCGTTGCCGAGGAGGAGCAGTCCGGAATGTTCCGGCTGGCCACCGACGGGGTGCTCGCCGAATATGCGGACCGCATCCTGCCGATCGCGCGGCGCCTCAGCCAGCTCGACGACGACGGCGGCTGGGATGCCACCGTGCGCCGGATCTGCGACGCGGCGCGGAACAATATGCTGGGCCCCGCCGAACTGGCCGGGTGCGCGGAGCGGTCCTGGCAGGGGTTCCGCCAGCTCCTGGATGAGCCGGCGGCCGCCGACGGGCGGGCGGACTGGCTGCGGCAGTTCCGCAAACTGCTGCCCGAGCTGGTCTCCGTGGCGAAGACCGGGACGGACGCCGCGGGCAAGGCGGTCAAGACAACGGCGGCGAACTTCGCCGGGAAGTGGCCGGGCATCAGCGACCGGGTCAACGCGCTCGGCGCGCCGGAGGACATCACGTGGGAACAGTGGCGCGGCATCGTCCCGTCCGGCACTTCCGCGTGGATTGTCCGGCACTTCCAGCCCGCCACGGACGCGGTCCGGGAGGGGATGCTGGCCAACCCGGCCTTCCACGCCGACGTCGAACGGTTCATCCGGCTGGTCTTCGAATGCGCCGCCGACTGCCTGGACACCTACGCCGAATTCAAGCGCCGGCACGGGCTGATGGACTTCGTGGACCAGGAAACCCTGGTGGTCTCGCTGGTCCGGGACAATGAGGCCTTCCGCGATTCCTTCCGGCAGCGGGTCAAATACCTGGTGGTGGACGAGTTCCAGGACACCAGCCCGCTGCAGCTGGAACTGTTCCTGCAGCTGAGCCGGCTGGTAAACGAGTGTGTCTGGGTGGGCGATCCCAAGCAGGCCATCTACGAATTCCGCGGCACCGACCCGGACCTGATGAACGCCGTCGTCGCCGGTGTCGGGCACACCGAACGGCTGCACGAATCCTGGCGCTCGCGGCAGGCGGTGGTGGATCTCTCCAACGCAGTGTTCGAGCCGGTCTTCGGCGCCGCCGGGATGCCCCGCGAATCGGTACACCTGGACCTGCCCCCCGCCCACGCGGACCGGCCGCACGGCACCCTCGAGGCCTGGACCCGGGAGCAATCGAACGAGGGGAAGCGGCTCGCCGCCACGGCCGCCGGCGTCGCCGACCTGCTCGCCCGCCGTCCCTGCCTAAAGCCCGCCGACGTCGCCGTCCTGGCCCGTTCCAATGCCGACGTCGCGGCCCTGGCCGCCGCGCTGGGAGCCTTGGGCATCCGTACCAGCACCAATCCGAATTCCCTCTTCGCCGCCCGCGAGATCCAGCTGGCCCGGGCCGCCATGGCCTTCGTCGCCGATGCCCGGGACACCGTGGCGCTGGCCGAAATCGTGGCGCTGCACCCCGGGCACGGCGCGCATGCCGACTGGCAGCGCACACTGCTGGGCGCTGCGGTGCCCGCCGACGTCCTCGACGCCTGGGCCGCGGACCAGGTGGCCGCGTCGCTCGCCGGACTGCGCGAACGCGCCGGCCGGGCCACGCCCACCGAGGTCTTCGAGGAGGCCGCCAGCCTGCTCGGGCTGCCGGACCTGATCAAGTCCTGGACCGCGCCGGCCACCCGGCTGCGGAACCTGGACGCCTTTCGTGCCTGCCTGAACAACTACTACGAATCCTGCAAGGCGCTGAAGAAACCGGCCACCCTGCGCGGCTGCCTGCGCTTCCTGGCCGAGGAGGAACAGCAGGGCGCCGAGAACTCCGGCGACGACGTCGTCCACGTCATGACCTACCACAAGGCCAAGGGCCTGGAATGGCCGGTAGTGGTCATGGAGAGCCTGGACAAGGGCGTCCGCGGCAGTGCCTTCGGGGCCGCCGTTGAGCCGGCGGCCAGCTTCGACGCCAGCAATCCGCTGGCCGGACGCTGGATCCGGTTTTGGCCCAAGCCCTTCCCGAACGGCGGCTCCCCGCTGGACGAGCGGGCCAAGGCCTCGGTTGTGCAGGCCCGCGCCGAAGAGCGCGAACGCCGCAACCAGTCCCGGCTGATGTACGTGGGCATGACCCGTTCCATCGAGACCACCGTCCTGACCGCCAAGACCGCCGTTCCTGCCGGGTTGAACCTGCTGGGCGTTCCGGACCTGCTCTCCTGGTCCGGAAACGGCGACGACGGCGCCATCCACGTTGCCGGCGCCGGGCCGCTGCCCGCCGCTGTCCACTCCTACGAGCCCGGCGAGCCGGGCGCGGAAGCCGGGAACACCGCCGTCGTCCGCTACACGGACGCCGCGCCGCGTGTTTCCGGCGTGGCCTACCCGCCCGCCCGGATCCGGGCCAGCAAGCAGTCCTCCGACGCCGGCGACGCCGGGGTGCTGGAGAAAGTGCGCCTCGGCGAGCGGCTCGTCGAGCACGGCGCCGAACGCTGGGACGCCGTCGGCTCCGCCATCCACGCCTACCTCGGCACCGCCTACGACACCCTCTCCCCCGACGGGCAGCTGGGCCTGGCCAAGCAGATCATCGACCGCTGGAACGTCGGCGACCACGTCACCGCGGACATCCTCGTCACCTCCGGGGACCGCCTGGCCGGATTCCTGGCAGATGCCTACCCGGGCGCCGCCCTGCTGCGGGAAGTCCCGATCGGCTGGCGCAACGGGGACAACCAGGTCATGGAGGGATGGATCGACCTGCTGGTTCAAACCCCGGCGGGGTACGTGCTGATCGACCACAAGAGCTACCCGGGGACGAACCCGGCCGGGCACATTCGGGAAAAGTACCTCGGGCAGCTGGAGGCCTACCGCGAGGCCGTCCTGGCGGCGACCGGGACGCCGGTGGTGGAGACGCTCATCCATTTGCCGGCGCTGGGGACGGTCTACCAGGTCCTTCCCTCGTCCTCAACCCGTTCATAAACCATCAAGACCAGGGACGGAAGCTGGGAGCCGGCAACCGGCGAAGCCGAAATTTCCGCCGGCCCCATGAAGCTACTCCTCCCTAGGTTGACACGGCTGAAAATGCCTGCAGATCTTGCTTGAGGGATGATGTACTCGTTATCGACAATTTTGGCGGAGCCGGCGCAGACCCAAGGTTGTGCATCAGATTGGAGATCAAGCCCAGGATCAGGCTAGCAGCCACATAAATTAGAACAGCACCAACAACGAAAGTGGCACACCCGCGGCCTTTGCGTCCGATCCGCTTCTGGCTTTGTGCGCGTGTGCGGACACCAAACTTCTGTTGTCTGCTTCGAAAATGTGGCCGGCTTCTGGCCGCATGGTAAGTACGGCCCTCATTGCCCCCTCGAACCCGGGCCACAGCTGCAGAAGCCGCATCACCTCCCATAAGAAATTGTGGGCTCTGGGGTGCTGCCAAGAGCGATCCCAGATAGTTGAATACGATCTCGATTTCGGAAGAGTTGAGAACCGGGGGCAGGGCCCGGACCGCGTCGAAAAGGCCGTTGAGCCCATAAACCTTGGCTCCACCGGCCAACACGGCTCGCATCTCGGGTTGGCCCACCAGGCAGAGCCACGCCTGAACAAACTTCCGGTGCTCCGGTTGCAGGACGGCAGCCAGGGAAGCACTTTGCTGCAATATACCGGAGCCTTCCCGAAACCGGGAAACTCCGTTCTGAAACATCACCCCGTCCCGAACTTCAACGCGACCCGACCAATTCTTTGTATCAATGACAAGAATGCCGCCAGGTCCTACCAGAACATGATCCAAATTGGCACGGGATCGTCCCGGCCAGTGCACGTCATTCAAGAGACGCCAACCATGTGACTGAAGAGCGGTTAGCTTCCCAGCAACCAGAACCTCTCCGACGGCGCCTGCTTCCCAAGCCTTTTGGGCCCGTTCTGCCTGCTCAAGTTGCCGCTTCAGGCGTGCCGCGCGCTCAGCCGCCAGCCGTGCCTGTTCGGATGCCCTGCCGCCCGCTTCCAACGTGCCTCCCGAAAGTTACCTAATAAGACCCAGGCCGTAAACGGAATTATGTCCAAGTCCAGACAAGCACAATGTGCCAGGCGTTCAACCTATGCGCACCCATGTGAGGGTCTGCCTTCAGAAATTAATTGTCGTCAGTTGACAAGACAGTGATTCAGGAAGGACACCTTCAATAAGGAAATCCAGAATGAAACCCTTCGTGGGCCGGCCCCAGCTGGCCACCAATCGGTTAATCGAAGAGGGGACACCGTCGTTGCCCTCGGCAGTGGGCAGGCAGCCCGGCGGGAAGATCAGCCGGCGGACGTACCAGGTCAACTTCGGCTGGCTGGAGATACCGGCGCAGCGCCGGTCACATCGGACGGTTTCCGGCCGTCAGGCGACCGTCCTGGTCGCCTGGGCAGCGACGGCGCCTGGGATTGGAAAGAAGCCCAAAAACGCCTTCCACGGTGGCATGCATCACCCTAGGATTGCTTTTGGGATCCCAAATCGGGATCCCATTTTCCCGCCATTGCGTCTTCCGGAGACCACCTCGGCCCTAGCACGACTACCCACGCCAACTCCGACGAAGGAGAAGCTGTGTCTCTCCAAAATACCCCAACGTCCACCACCGACAGCCGGACCAGAACCGGCGTGCAACGGCGCACGAACGTCCGCTGGAAACTATTCATCCTGCTGCTGATCCTGGTGACCGTCAACTACGTCGACCGCGGTTCCATCTCGGTGGCCTTGCCCATCATCCAAAAGGAATTCAGCCTCCCGCCGGAACTGGTCGGGCTGCTGCTCTCCGCCTTCTTCTGGACCTACGCGCTGATGCAGATCCCGGTGGGCTGGCTGATCGACAGGTTCGGCCCCCGCAAGGTCGTCACCGCCTCCTGCGTGGGCTGGGGCGCGGCAACCGCTGCATCCGGCCTGGCCGGCGGCTTCGTCAGCATGTTCATTGCCCGCCTCGGCATCGGTGTGACCGAAGCCGGCGTCATGCCGGCCGGCGGCAAGCTCAACGCCCTCTGGATGCATCCGAAGGAACGCGGCCGCGGCGCCACCATCCTTGACGCCGGCGCTCCCCTCGGTGCCGGCGTGGGAGGCCTGGCCATCGCCGGACTGATTGCCGCCACCGGCAGCTGGCGCGCGTCCTTCATCATTGCCGGCATTGCCACCGTGCTGATGGGCCTGGCCGTCTACTGGTACGTCCGTGACAACCCCCGCCAGCACCCCGGCGTGAACGAAGCCGAGGCGGCCTACATTGAAGAGTCGCACGCGGCCGAGGACGCCGCAGCGGAAAAGGAAGGCAGCACCGGCCGCAGGGCGCTGCGTCCGTACCTGAAGTTCCGCTCCTTCTGGGCCATGTGCTTCGGATGGCTGGGCTTCAACGGCGTGTTCTACGGCCTGCTGACCTGGGGCCCGCTGTACCTGTCCGAGGCCAAGGGCTTCGACCTGAAGACCATCGGCTGGTCCACCTTCGTGATCTTCGGCGCCGGCTTTGTCGGCGAGATCCTCGGCGGCACCATCGCTGACCGCTGGCGTGACCGCGGCGCCTCGGCCAACAAGGTCATGCGCACCCTGCTGGGCATCTCCAGCGTCATGGTGGTCGGCGGATTGGTGGGCGTGACCATCGTTCCTGATCCGCTCACCGCCGTCACGCTCCTGTCCGTGGTGCTGTTCTTCCTGCGCTGGGTGGGCCTGTTCTGGAGCATCCCGGCCATCCTCGGCGGGCGCACCAATGCCGGTGTCCTCGGCGGGGCGATGAACTTCAGCGGCAACATCGCCGGCTTCGTGACGCCGATCGTCGTCGGCCTGATCGTCGGCGCGACCGGCTCCTACACTTGGGCCCTGCTGTACTTCGTCGGGGCCGCCGTGATTATGGGCGCCTCAGTGCTGATACTGGACTACAACAAGCGGCTGCCGGTCTAGCCGCAGGCCGCGCAAGACGCTGGCCGCCGGGACCTGCCGGGGGCATGGCGCCACCTTCCACGACACGAATGGAGCACACGATGCTGACCGCAGACCAAACACGCGACAAGGACCGCCCACTGCGGGAAACCGTCCGCGATGCGATCCGTTCGAGGATCTTCGAGGGGCACTATGCGCCCGGCACCCGGCTGGTGGAACGCGACCTGGCCGCGGAGTTCAACGTCTCCAGGCTGCCGGTCCGGGAAGCCCTGCGCATGCTCCGGCAGGAGGGACTGATCGGCGACCGCGGGGCCCGCGGGGCGGAGGTCAGCAGCCTCAGCGCCAAGGAGGTCGAGGACCTCTTCGACGTCCGCAGTTCCCTGGAGGTGCTCGCCTGCCGGCTGGCCGCGGCCCGGGCCACCCCGCAGGACCTGCGGCAGCTGGAGGGAATGCTGGATGACGCCGAACGGTACCTGGCCAAGGGGTCCCTGATCGAAGCGCACCGCGCCAACAACGAGTTCCACGACGCGATCACCCGGATCGCCGACAACAACTTCCTGCGGTCGGCCCTGGAGCCTTTGCAGGGGCGGATGCACTGGCTGTTCCGGCATGCCACCGATCTTCCCGAACTCATCCAGGAACACCGCGACCTCTATGCCGCGATCGCCAGCGGGGACCCGGACCGCGCCGCCGCCCGGTCCGCCTCGCACATCAACAAGTACCGCGAACAGTTCCCCGAAGATGTCCACCGGACCGATTTGTCCCAGCAACGGAAGACACCATGAAACTCCTTGTCATTAACCCGAACATCAGCGAGGACGTCACGGCCCTGATCGAGGCGGAAGCACTGCGCTCGGCCGGCCCGGCCACCGAGCTCGTGGTCCGCACCGCCGGCCACGGCGTCGAATACATCGAGACCCGCTTCGAATCCCTGATTGCCGCCGGGGCCGTGGCCGAGATCATCGCCCAGGAGCACGGCCAGGTCGACGGCGCCATCGTGGCCGCCTTTGGCGATCCCGGCCTGCCCGCCCTGAAGGAACTGGCGAACGTGCCCGTCATCGGCATTACCGAGGCGGCCCTGTGCGCCGCGGCGCTGCAGGGCCAACGCTTCTCGATCATCGCCATCTCGGAGCGCATCCGGCCCTGGTACCGGGACTGCGTGGAGCGCTTCGGCCTCATCGGCCGGCTCGCGTCCATCCGCTCAATTACCGAGAGCCTGAACAGCATCGGCTCGGTCCAGGCCGACTTCAAGGAAACCCTGCTGGCGCTAAGCCGCCAGGCCGTCGCGGACGACGGCGCCGACGTCGTCATCCTCGCCGGCGCGCCCCTGGCCGGGCTGGCACAGGAACTGGAAGGCCAAATCCCCGTTCCGGTAGTGGACGGCATCTCCGCCGGCATCCGGATGGCCGAGGCCGTGGTCGGCCTGCGCTCCGGCACGCACCGCGCCGGCTCCTTCGCTCCCCCGCCGGCCAAGCGCCGCGCAGGCCTTTCCGAGGCTCTCGACGCCGCCCTGGCCGACGTGCAGTCGGTTCGAACCGCCCATGCAGGAAGATAGGAGGGCAGCCATGCCAACTCTGCCGGATCTTGTCATTGCCAACGGAACCGTGGTCAATGCCTTCGGCCGCCAGCGCGCCCACATCGTGGTGCGGGACGGCAGGATCGAGCAGCTGCTCGACGCCGCCGTGCCCGCGCCGGACGCGCAGCGCACCGTCAACGCCGCGGGCCTGCTGGTGGTCCCGGGAGGGGTGGACGGACACTGCCACGTGGCCCAGGTGACCGGAAGCTACGCCACGCTGGACGACTACCGGATCACCTCGACCGCCGCGCTCTGGGGCGGGACCACCACCATCATCGACTTCGGCATCCCCCGCGATGCCTCCGAAACACCGCTGGAAGCCGTGCGCAACAAGAAGGAGCTGGCCCGGCAGTCCCGCTGCGACGTCGCCCTCCACGGCGCGGTGATCAGCTGGGACGAAACCGTCCCCGGACAGCTCGAACAGCTGGCCGTCGAAGGGGTGCGCTCCGTGAAGATGTACACCACCAACCGCGGCACCACCATGGCGGACGGGGACACCATCCTGAAGGTCATGCGCGAAATGGTCCGCCTGGACGGGCTCACCTACATCCACGCCGAACACGACCCCATCATCGCCGACTGCACGCAGCAGCATGCCGAGAACGGGTTGATCGGCATCGAGCACCTGCACCACACCCGTCCGGAACTGGCCGAGGAGGCCTCGGTGCAGGAGGTGCTGGCGATGGCCGAGTACACCGGTGCGCCGGTCTACTTCGTACACCAGTCCACCCCCGGCGCCGTGGACCTGGTCACCGAGGCGCGCCGCCGCGGCCAGCAGGCCTACTCCGAGACCTGCCCGCACTACCTGACGCTGGATGACACCGTCTACGACTCCCGGTTTCCCGAATGGTATGCCTGCTGCCCGCCGATGCGCAGCGCCGAAACGGTCGCCGCGCTGCGCGGCCGCCTTGCTGCCGGCGCCATCCACACCGTCGCCTCGGACCACTCCTGCTACGACCTGGCGCAGAAGCGCGCACGTACCGATGACATCCGCTTCATGCCCCACGGCCTGCCGGGGGTGGAGACCCGCATGCCGGTCACCTTCACCGCCCTGATGGAACAGCCCGGTGCCCGGGTGGAGGACTTCGTGGAAGTCTTCTCCGCCGGGCCAGCCCGGATCAACGCGGTCCCCGGCAAGGGCGTCATCGCCGAAGGGTTCGACGCCGACCTGGTCATCTTCGACCCGGCCGAGCAACGCGCCGTGGACGGTGCCACCCTGCACATGGGCACCGATTTCTCGCCCTTCGACGGCAGGGTGCTGGGCGGCTGGCCGGCCGTCGTCGTCTCGGCCGGCCGCGTGGTGCTCAACGGCCACACATTCCACGATCCCGGCCCCGTGGGCCGTTACCTTCCCCGCGACGGCTTCCGGGAGCATCAGGACGCTGTCCACAAGACCGCCCCGGCCGCCGCCAATTTCGCCACCCTGTAGGAGCAATCCATGCCTTCTTCTACCCGTCCCACCCGCATTGGCATGATCGTGCCGTCCTCCAACACCTGTCTGGAACCCCAGAGCTACCGCATCCTCGGCGGACGGGATGACGTGACCATCCACTTCACCAGGATTCCGGTCACGCGCATTGCCCTTGATGATTCCTCTGACAAACAGTTCGACGCCGGCGTCATGCGCACCGCAGCCGAGCTGCTGGCGACGTCGGACGTGGACGTGATCGCGTGGAACGGCACCTCCGGCTCCTGGCTCGGTGTCGGACACGACCGTGAACTGGTCGCGGAGATCGGGGATGCCACCGGCATCCCGGCCACCACCTCCACGCTCGCCTACCTGGAGGCGTTCGAGTCCTTCGGCACGGAACGCATCGGCCTGTTCACCCCGTACACCCCGGATGTGAACCAGGCGATCATCGAGACCTACGCGCACAACGGCATCAAGACGATCGACCACCGGGCCCTGGGGTTGAGCGACAATGAATCCTTCGCCCGGGTGACGGATGCCGAAATGCTGCCGGGATCGCTGGAACTCACGGCGTCGAAGCCCGATGCGCTGGTCTACCTCTGCACCAATCTCTACGGGGCGAACATTGCGGCACAGGTCGAATCCGCTACCGGCGTACCGGTCCTGGATTCGGTGGCAGTCACCCTGTGGCACTGCCTGAAGCTTGCCGGCGCCCCCCTGCTCGCGCCGCAGTGGGGGCGGCTGCTCTCCGCCTGAGCCGCTCCAAACGGAATTCAATGAAAGGACATGATGACATGCGCCTGATGCGTATTGGCGACTGGGGCCAGGAAGTCCCCGTACTTATGACTGCAGACGGCCAGGCCTATGACCTGCGGCCCGTCACCCGGGACATCGACGGGAGTTTCCTGGAAAGCTGGGCGCACCGGCTGGACAGCCTCAACCTGCAGGGGCTTGAACCGTACGACATCGGCACACGGCGGATCGGCGCACCGATCGCCCGGCCCACCGCCGTCGTCGGCATCGGACTGAACTATGCCGCGCATGCGGCAGAATCGGGCGACCCGGTCCCGGAGCGGCCCGTCGTCTTCTTCAAGCATCCCAACACCGTCATCGGGCCGCACGACGACGTCGTCATCCCGCCGGGAGCGGAAAAGGTGGACTGGGAAGTCGAACTGGGAGTGGTCATTGGCCGGCGGGCCAGCTACCTGCGGTCCGCCGAGGACGCCGAAGCGTGCATCGCCGGCTACGTGCTCACCAATGACGTCAGCGAACGCGACTACCAGCACCACGCCGGGACCCAATGGACCTTGGGCAAATCATGCGCAACGTTCAATCCGGTAGGTCCCTGGCTCGTGCCGGCTTCAGTCCTCGAAGATCCTGCCGGCATCCGCCTCCGGTCCTGGGTCAACGGCGAGCCCCGGCAGGACAGCTGGACCTCGGACATGGTCTTCGGCGCCGCCGACCTGGTGTACCGGCTGTCCCAGTACATGGTCCTCGAACCAGGGGACCTTATTAATACCGGCACCCCGCAGGGCGTGGCGCTGTCCGGCCGGTTCCCCTACCTCCAGGCGGGCGACTCGCTCACGCTCTCCGGAGGGGACGTCCTGGGGCGGCAGGAACTGAAACTGGTCGGGAACGGTTGACGTACCGCACCCCGCCTTCCGGCAAACCCCAGCCGAGGCGCCGGCCCGGCCGCCGGCACAGGGCTGGCGGCATGTGCCTCCATCTCCCGAACCCCGGCGCTGGCTGACCCCAGCAGCGGGGCACCATGACGCCGTCGTCGGGCCGCGCCTGTCCGGTTTGCGGAAATTGTCCGAGGCCTTTGCTACGCTCCTCTTAGCTTCACGAGATGTGGCCGGCCGCTGCCAAATGCAGCGGCAGTGCTCCGACACGGCCACACACCAACCCCAAACTCACGGGTGGTTCGGATGACGAAGCGGCCCGCGGCCAACCGGCCCGGGCAAGAGTAGCCCGCCCGGCGGGCCGTGACGAAGGGAGCTGGCATGCCCAGCAACGAGGCCGTTCCGTTCCATCTGGTTTTTGCGCAGCGGTCCGGCTGCACCATCTACCATCCCGGACACGAAATCCACTGGCTCCAGGCCCGGAAGGCACTGTAGGACGAGGCCCGGCTGCCGGTCCGGGTCCATGTGGAGCCGGAACTCGGCCTCGTGCAGTTCGGCCTCCGGAACGAGCCGCAGCTGTTCTGGCACCACCAGCCCGACAGCTTGGTGGAAATCTTCCAAGGCCGCGACGGTGAGGCCATCTGGAGCCCGGGATTCGGGGCGCTCGCGATCGCGAGCAACCACGGAATGCTCCTATACAACCTCGCCCGGCCGGACGAGGTCCGGCCCTGCCGCAGCTGAAGGGCCTCGACCGGGGGCCGGCCGCAAAGCCGTCCCCCGGTTCCTGCCCCGCCTGCCCGCCACCCTTGCCGGCCCGATCTGCCTTGGTAACGACGGCAAACGGCTTTTCCCGCAGGAAACAGCACAACCGGTACTTGCAAAACGTATTTCCTCGGTAATTCCCGGCCGTTTTCCATTATTAGGCCCCGGATTTTCCCGCCCACTATTTCTGCACGGAATGCGAATGTCTATTCCTACACAGGCCGGATTTCTTCGCGACTTCGGAATGTTTAATCGATAGAATCGGTCCATGGCCGTAGCACCGTACGAGGCGTCGCAGGAAGCGTCAGGCTTCCTCCGCTCGGCGCGTGCTGAACTGCAGGATTTCGCCGGACATTTCCTCCAGGAATCGCCGCTGATGCCCACACGGGAATTGGCCGAAGCGGCAGCGGCCGCGGAAGAACTTTCGAAGGTCGTGGAACAGCTCCAAGTCATCGCGGCGCATGCCTTGGACCGGCAGAATATCGCTGCGGTGGGTGAAAATGACCGGTGCTTTACGTGGTCCGATCCGGCAA
This sequence comes from Arthrobacter sp. GCM10027362, assembly GCF_042679445.1. Taxonomy (NCBI): domain Bacteria; kingdom Bacillati; phylum Actinomycetota; class Actinomycetes; order Micrococcales; family Micrococcaceae; genus Arthrobacter; species Arthrobacter sp. GCM10027362. The sequence goes on along the minus strand of NZ_JBHTML010000003.1, from coordinate 17,383 downwards.
CGGATCCTGCAGGGGATGAAAAGCACCGGCACACCGAATTCAAGGACACGGCCCAGTACCTGCGCAAGAGATTGAAGATCGGCATCGGCGAAGCACGACGGCGGCTGCGCCTGGGTGAAAGCGCCCTGCCCGGAACCCTGATGAGCGGCGAGCAGGCCCCGGCCCAACTGCCGCAGCTCGGCGCGGCGCTGACCGGTTCCGAAATCAGCAGCCAGGCCGCCTCCCTCATCCGCGACGCGGTGGAGCGGGTCCGGCCGGCCGCCCGCGGAGAAGACCTGCGCGCCATGGAGCACATGCTTACGCTGCAGGCCGCCGAGGCGGATACGGACATCCTGCGCACCGTCATCAAACACTGGGAAGCAGGGCTGGATCCTGACGGCAAGGAACCGACCGAGGAATTCCTGCGGGCCCGCCAAGGCGTCTTCCTCCGGGGCAAGCGCAACGGCCTGCACCGGCTCGAGATCGCCGCGACGGACGAACAGTACGAATACCTGATCTCCGTCATGAACACGGCCACCAATCCGCGCCTGCAGCAGGCGTGTGCGCCGGAGGCCGGAGCCGCAGCCGGCGGCCAGGACACCACGGACGGTAACAGCACCGGCGCAGTGGACGAATCCTCCGGACCCGGCACGCCGGAGCCGTGCCAGGCCGTGGCCGTCGACGCGGACGGCAACCTGCAGCCCACGCCGGCAGAACCTACCCGGGCACAAAAACTGCTCAACGGGCTGGTCGGCGCCTGCCAGATCGCCCTGGCCGCAGACAAACTCCCGGCCGCCGGCGGCCACCGTCCGCAGGTGATGATCACGATCGGATTCGAGGACCTGACAAAGCAGCTCGGCGGGACAGGACAGGCCGTCTTCGGAGGCCTGATCAGCGCCCGGACGGTACGGAAGATCGCCTGCGATGCGGACCTCATTCCCGTAGTCCTCGGCGGCAAGGGCGAGGTGCTCGACGTGGGGCGGGCCCAGCGGCTCTTCACTCCGGCCATGCGCCGGGCGCTGGTTGCCCGGGACGGCGGCTGTATCTTCCCCGGCTGCGCGGTTCCGGCCCCGTGGACCGAAGCCCACCATGTCCACGAGTGGGAAAAGGGCGGGCGCACCGGCACGGACAACGGTTGTTTGCTCTGTTCCTTCCACCACCACCTGGTCCACCAGGGCGACTGGCGGATCGTCATGCGTGGCGGCGTGCCCTGGGTCATCCCGCCCGCCTACGTCGACCCGGACCGAAGACCCCTGCGGAACAGGTACCGGCAGGCTGTCCTGCCGCTGTCCGGGAGCCAGCCGGCCGCAACCGCCACCCAACCGGGCAACCCGGGGCAGCTCCCCGAATCACCGCAGCCGCCGGATCCCGTCCCGCAGGCCCCGCCCGAAGAATCCGGCTAACAGGCACCTTCTCTCCCGCCCGGGGTCGTTCGGAGCGTTCCGTTCGGCGTATCGGCCGATGCAGGCCCCGGCAGCACCGGCCGGCCCGTGACAGCCACCAATCCAAGTGGAAGCATGAGGCACATGGGCACTCCAACGGAACCCGTCCCTCCGGCAAGGGTGAGCACGGAAAGCAGGAACCCCAGCGGGAAGACCTTCTTTGGCCAGCCGCGCATGCTGGCCAACCTCTTCAGCGTCGAGATGTGGGAACGCTTCTCCTTCTACGGCATGCAGGTGGTGGTCCTGCTCTACATGTACTTCGAGGTCTCGGAGGGAGGTCTGGGGATCGACCAAGGGGTGGCTGCGGGGATTATCGGCGCCTACGGCGGCTCGGTCTACCTTTCGACCATCCTCGGCGCCTGGGTGGCGGACCGGCTGCTTGGGTCCGAACGGGTGCTGTTCTACAGCGCCATCATCATCATGCTCGGGCACATCTCCCTGGCCCTGCTGCCTGGGATTGTCGGCCTGGCGGCAGGCCTGATCCTGGTGGGACTGGGCAGCGGCGGACTGAAGGCCAATGCCACGACGCTGGTCGGCTCGCTCTATGCGCCCGACGACGACCGCCGCGATGCGGGCTTCTCCCTCTTCTACATGGGAATTAACATCGGCGCCCTGTTCGGTCCGCTCCTGACCGGGTTGACCCACAACCTGCTGGGGTTCCACTTCGCGTTCGGCCTGGCCGCCATCGGCATGGCCTTCGGCCTGATCCAGTACGCCCTGACCCGGAAGAACCTGCCGGAGGAAGCACACGTCATTGCCGATCCGCTGCCACGGCAGAAGTACCTGCCGGTCGCCGGCATCGCAGTGCTGGCCCTCGCGGTGATCATCGTTGCCGTCCTCACGCGGCTGGTCACGCCGGCGAACCTGGCCGGTGTGGTGGCGGCCGTTTCCGTGGCTGCCGCGGTGATCTATTTCATCGTCATCCTCAGCAGCCGGCACATCGACCGCACCGAGCGGCGGCGGGTGCTGTCCTTCATTCCGATGTTCATTGCCAGCGCGGCGTTCTTTTCCATCTTCCAGCAGCAGTTCACCGTGATCACCCTGTATTCGGACCAGCGGCTGGACCGCAGCGTCCTGGGCTGGATGGTGCCCATCGAGTGGGTGCAGTCCTTCAACCCGGTCTACATCATCGTGCTGGCCCCGGTGTTTGCCGCGATATGGACGCGGCTGGGCCACCGGCAGCCGGTGACGCCGCTGAAGTTTGCCATGGCGCTGGCGATCATGGGCCTGGCAGTTTTGGCGTTCATTCCGCTGGCCGGCGGCGGCCCGAACAGCAGCCCGCTGCCGGCGATCGCCGGAATCCTGCTGCTGTTCACGCTCGCCGAGCTGCTGCTTTCGCCGGTGGGCCTGTCGCTGTCCACGAAGCTGGCGCCACGGATTTTCCACGCGCAGATGGTGGCGTTGAACTTCCTCTCGGTGGCCCTGGGGACGGCCACGTCCGGGGTGCTGGCCAAGTTCTACGACCCGACCAACGAGGTGCCGTATTTCGGGGCCATCGGGGCAGCGGCCATTGCCTTGGCGGCGGCCCTGGCCCTGGCGGCCAGGCCGATCCTGAACCTGATGAGCGGCGTGCGCTAGCATCCGCCGGGTGGTCCGGCCCGCCAGGCTGTGCAACTCCTTCGCAACACCAAGTGAGAGGGGAACTCCAGTGAATGATTCCACGCAGCAGCGCGCCAAGCGGCCCCGGACAGCTTTGGCCGGGCCCTACGGCCACCCCTTCCATCCATCCCTGATCCCCATTCCCATCGGCGCCTGGATCGCCAGCCTGGTCTTCGACCTCGCCGCCTTCATCACCGGTGAGACGACGGTCTTTGAACGGGGCGCACTCTGGCTGATTGGCATCGGCATTATCGGTGCACTGGCCGCGGCGGTCTTCGGCTTCCTCGACTTCTCACAGCTGGAACGCGGCACCAAGGCCCACCGCACGGGGTTGATCCATATGTCCCTCAACCTGGCCGTGACCGCGCTGTTCGTGGCCGGTTTCCTGGTCCGTCTCGGCATCGGCTACGACCGGGTCAGCATCGCCGGATTCATCATCAGCCTCGTCGCCCTGGCGCTGCTCAGCGCATCGGGCTATCTCGGTGGGGAGCTTGCCTACCGCTACGGCGTGCGCGTGGCCGACGAGCAGACCCAGCAGCGTGAGGGTTTCGAACAAGGCGGGCGCCTCCGGTCATAGCCGGCTGCTTTGGGGCGCCGGTTAAATGCCGGTGCGCCGCGGGATTTCCTGCGGCGCACCGGACAGCGGATCTAGCGGCCCAGCCGCGCCGCCAGCGCCGCCACCGCCGCATTGACCCCGGTGGACAGCGTGGGCTCCATGACGGGCGCGAAGTACGGCGAATGGTTGACCGGAACCGGGCCGCCGCCGTCGAGCACCTCGGCAGGGTGGCCGCCGAACGTCCAGTAGACGGCGGGCACGCCGATGGCCGCGGCGAGGTGGCCGAAGTCCTCGCTGCCCATCACCGGCGGCACGATCGAGACGGCCCCCTCGCCGAGGGCGGTGCGGAACACGCCGGCCAGGGCCTCGGCCTCGGCAGGCTCGTTGTAGCAGGCGGGGAAGGTGTAGAGCTCCTCGATCTCCGGTTCCGGCGCCCCGGAGGCGGCGGCCTCGGCGGAGATGATGCGCCGCACCGAGGCGAGCACCCGGGCACGCACACCCTCGTCGAAGGTGCGGATATTGAGGGTGAACTCGGCGGAGGCCGGAATGATGTTCTCCTTCAGCCCGCCATGGAAGGTGCCGACGGTGACGACGGCGGCCTGCCGCGGATCCAGCTCGCGCGAGACGATGGTCTGCAGCCGGACCACCATGTGGGCGCCGAGGACCACCGGGTCGATGGCGTCCTGCGGCTGGGAGCCGTGGGACTGGCGGCCGTGCACGGTGACCTTGAGCGAGTCGGCCATGGCCATGGCGCTGCCCACCGAGAGCGAGACGGTCCCGGCGAGCCCGGTCATCACGTGCTGGCCGTAGACGATCTCGGGCTTCGGGGCACGCTCCCACAGCCCGTCAGCCACCATGGCGGCGGCACCGGCAGCGGTTTCCTCGCCCGGCTGGAAGATCAGCACCAAAGTGCCCGCCCAGGCCTCGCGGTCCTCGGCGAACATCCGGGCCACGGTCAGCAGCACCGAGACATGGGTGTCGTGCCCGCAGCCGTGCATGACCGGGACCTCGGTGCCGTCCGGCAGGGTGCCGGTGGCGGTGCTGGCGTAGTCCAGGCCGGTGTCCTCGGCGATCGGCAGGCCGTCGGTGTCGGCGCGGAAGCCGACCACGGGGCCCTCGCCGTTGCGCAGCACGCCCACCACCCCGGTGCCGCCGCAACGGAAGTTCTCGATGCCCAGCCCGTCCAGGTGCTGTTCGATCAGTTCGGCAGTCCGGTGCTCCTGCATGGACAGCTCCGGATGCGCATGCAGGTGCCGGTACAGCTCGTGCAGGCCGGTCCGGAGTTCGTCGGTCAGGGCAAGCGCGCCTGCCGTTTCGAGGCCGGCAAGGGTGGTGGGGGCAGTCATTAGGTTCAGTCTCTCCTATGGGTTCGGACTAGTCTGCGACGGCGGCAGTGGTCTTGCGGTCCCGGGCCAGCCAGGAGACCAGGATGGTGGCGATGACGGCGAGGCCGGTGGTCAGGAAGGCGATGCCCGGGGCCAGCGGCAGCAGAACGAACTGGACCAGCAGAGCCACGGTCGCGGCGATGACGGTCACCCGGGGCTGCTTGATGGTCAGGATGGACTGGACGATCACCGCACCCATGACCGAGGGCAGGATATACAACCGGGCCACGTCGATGACCTCGGTGGGGATGATGCTGATCAGCCAGGTGCCCAGCACGCCGACGAACACCGCGAGCGAGACCAGGTGCACCGCGGCGGCCCCGCAGATGGCCGCGACGGCGGCAAAGTCGCCGCGCCGGGTGCCGGGCCGGGCGCCGATCCGGTTCTGGGCGACCAGCGCCGAGGGCAGCAGCTTGCTGGAGATGTTGCCGATCATGAAGGCCTGGTACATGGCCGCCGGCCCCAGGATCGGGAAGTAGGTGACCGGTTCCACAATCCAGATGATCGCGAACACCGCGGCCACGGCGGCAAAGGCGGTCCAGAGCTGGCCGGCACTGATGTCCAGGCCGGCAAAGAAGGCCAGGTAGAGCGGACCGGCCAGCGAAATGGCCAGGCCGGCGATCATGGTCAGCCGTCCCCAGCGGGAGGTGGTGCGGTCGAACTCGGCGAGCGCGGGCGCGCCGGCAGCGGCCGCCGTCGTAGTGGTGGAGGTGGTGGCGGTGGGGGTCACGACAGAAGCGGACATGATGCGTTCCTTCCGGGCGGCGGATCAGGCGGCGGTGCCGGCGGTGTGGGCGATGAAGGCCACGGCCAGGGCGGCGACGATGGCGAAGCCCAGGCCCCATTCGCGCAGCCAGGCACGCTTGGGGCTGCGGCCGAGGAAGACGCACAGGCCCATCACGGCTGCGGAGGTGGCCAGCGCGAGGACATGGACCATGGACTTGGGCACCTCGGCGACGCCCAGGGCCATGAACGCTCCGAGCAGGGCGGCGCCGGGGACGATCGACATGGCCACCGGGTTGACCCTGGCCAGCTGCGTGCCGCCGCGCTTCAGCAGCGGGGTCAGGATCAGGGTGGCAAGCATCCACATGGCGCCGCCCACGCTCATGGCAAAGAAGGCTATGGCGAAGATGTTCTGGGTATAGGTCGGGCCGCCGAGCTGGGCGCCGGCGGAATTGGCCGCAATGCTGGCGGCGCCGGCGTCGTATGCTGCGGAGCCGATCAGGCCGATGCGGGACAGCACGGCGGGCGTGCCGAAAACGGCCAGCAGGGCGATGGCCACCATGACGACGGCGAGGGACGGTCCGATCGCGGCGACCGCGCCGGAGCGGAAGGAGATCTTCAGTTCCGCCGAAGTGATGCCGGCAGCCGGGGCTGCCTTGCGGGCGGCCTTGAGATAGATCACGGACTGGACGAAGATCACGGCGAAGACTCCGGCCGCGCAGATCCAGAGTGCGGGCAGGTTTGCTGCGGCGAGCACGTCCGTGGAGTCGCCCGCGGCGGCGGCCCGGGAAAGGGTGAGTGGCATGGAGGTATCCTTCGGCTACTGCGGCTGTGCTGGGTCTAAGCGGGGCGTTGAGACTTCGGTCACAAACCACTGTGAAGGTTTCTGCCATTCCCGCACAACAGCTGACGGAATCGGCCAAGAATTTGCCGTACTCCGTCAGGAGACTCCGGCTCCGGGAGCCACTGCGGCTGAAGTCGTCGTCGCGGAAACATGCCGGAAACGGCGAGATGCCGCGGAAACAGCTCAGGGAACGGGCTTGAGCCGGCCGCCGCGCTTGCGGGCGTCCAGCAGCAGCGAAATGGTGACCTGGGTCGCGTCGCCGGTCCAGGCGCTGCTGGTGGTGAAGTCGTACAGGGCGGTGTTATTGGCCACGGTGACGTCGGCGAGGATCTGGTAGTCCCCGGTGATCGCGGCCACGTAGCGGGTCTGCGGCTGCTCGGCCAGCCGGCGGCCAAGGCCTTCGAGCTGCGCGGGAGCGGTCTTGATCCACAGCAGCGCCTCGACCGGCAGGCCCAGCGCCGCCGGTTCCACGAGCGCGCGCAGGTTCAGGTAGCTGGTCTCCAGCAGCCACTCGGTGCGCCGGCGGGCAGTGGCCTCGGAGACCCCCACCCGCCGGGCGATGGCCTCGAAGGACATGCGGCCGTCCTCGCACAAGGCGTCGGCGATCTGCTCGTCCGTCCTGCCCAGCTGGGGATACTCGTCAAGGATGGTCGGATCGGCCAGCGGGACGGGACGCAGCGCCGCGCGCTGCTCGGCGGAGAGCGGGCCGGGCTGCCAGGCCCGCAGCGTCTTGAAGTAGCGCAGTACCGGGTAGGTGTTCACATGCGTGAGTCCGGCGATGCCGGGCAGCTCGTCCGACAGCACCGTATGCAGCCGCTGCCGGTCGGTGAGGATTTCGGCCAGGCAGTCGCCGCTGCCGGTGACGGTATAGACAAAAGAGGTGTCGGCGCGCTGAGCCAGGGCCTGGACGGCTACCCGGGACGTGCCCGGGGCGCAGCGGATTTCCACCAGCACCGGGGTGGGCCGCAGACGGATGCCCCGCACTCCGACGACGCCGGATTCGAGCAGTTCGCTGCCCCGGCGGGCGACCGTGCGCTCCGGTTCCCGGAGCACGGCGGCGATCTTTCGCCACGAGGCCCGGGGATCGACCTGCAGGGCGGCGATGATCTGCTGTTCGAGCAGCGCCAGCTCGCGCATCCGCCCTCCCCCGGTCCGTCGGCCGGATCAGTTCACCGTGTGGCAGGTGTCCTGCATGGCCTTGACGACGCTGGACGGAACCTGGTCGCCGGCCTCGGCGACCTGGCGCCACTGGGCGAGGACGTCGGAGCGGATGCCGGCGGCTTCGGCGCCGGCCAGCAGGCCGGAGATCAATTCCTGGTCGCTGGCGCTGATGCTGCCGTCCTTGACCGGTTTGCAGGCCTGGCGCAGCAGCTCGTCCTTGCCGGCCTTTGCAATGTCCGAAGCGGCCTGGCTGGCGGCGTCCTTGCCGGCCTGGGCCAGGTCCGAGGCGGCCTGGTTCGCCGCGTCGCCGGCGGCCTGTTCCATCTGTCCGCAGCCGGAAACCAGCAGGACGGCGGATACCAGAGGGGCAACGGTCAGGGTGGCAAGACGAGGGCGCATCCGACCAGTTTAGTGGACGCGTCGCCCTCCCGGCCGCACGCAGGGGTTCCTGCCGCCGCCACCGCCCGTTAGGCTGGGAAATTCACCAGGCCGGAAAATGCGGCCGAAGCCGCCTGGATTTGCTTGCGAAGGGAGCAGTCATGACGGACGAACGGCCGGAGCTTGATCCGCAGATCGACCAGCGCGAAGACGGTGTGGTCATTGAGCCGGAATCGGAGATCGACGAGGATCTTCAGCGGAACGTCCCGGATGCCGACCAGCCCGAGGAAACCCCGTGACCCTTCAGCAGCGCGGGAATGCACCGTAAGGCCCGCGGCGGCACCGGCCCGTACCGCCACAAGGGCGGGGCATAGGCCGCCGGGCCGGGTGCTGACGCCGGCTACCGGCCCGGCTGCGGGCCCGGATCCGGGCCCAGCCAGGCCAGGGCGGCGGTGACCAACGCTTCGGTTCCCGTGCGCAGCGTCGGCTGGAGCACGGGCAGGAACCTGGGCGAGTGGTTGGCCGGTATCTCCTCGTGCACCCGTCCGTTCTGCACGGCTGCACTCCAGGCCTGCGGGTCCGTCCCGCCGATGGCCCAGTAGGTATAGGGGATCTTCGCGGCCCGGGGAATATCGCTGAAGTCTTCACTGGCAGTCTGCAGGTCCAGGACGCCGGCGCGGTCGCCGAAATGGCTGCGGAAGGCCGCGGCGACGCGGGCGGTGGTGCCGGCGTCGTTCTCGGTGAGCGGGAAACGGTCGAAGATCTCGAACTCAGGTTCCCGGGGAGCGCCGCTGGCCTCGCACTCGGCCAGCACGATGCGCCGGATTGAGGCAAGGATTCGCTCCCGCACCGGCGCGGCGTAGGTGCGCAGGTTCAGCTCCAGCACGGCCTGGTCCGGGATGATGTTGCTCTTGGTTCCGGCGCGCAGGCTGCCCACGGTCAGGACCGCGGGTTCGGTGGGCGGCGTTTCCCGGGAAACAATGGTCTGGAGCCGGATGACGATCATGGCGGCCAGAACCACCGGGTCCACGGTATTTTGCGGCATCGAGCCATGGCCACCGCGTCCATGGACAGTAATCCGGATGCTGTCGGCCGCCGACAGGACCGGACCGGTGCGGGTGGCAACGTGGCCCGAGGGACCGGGCAGCACATGCTGGGCGAGGGCGACGTCGGGCGCCGGGACCCGGCTGAACAGGCCGTCGGTAACCATGCCCCGGGCGCCGTCGCCGGCTTCCTCCGCCGGCTGGAACAGCGCCACCAGGGTTCCGTGCCACAGCTCCCGGCGGCCGGCCAGCAGCTGCGAGGCCCACAGCAGGCAGGCCACATGGACGTCATGCCCGCAGGCGTGCATGACCGGGACCTGCTGCCCGGCACCGTCCGTGGCCGTCACGGTACTCGCATAGCCGGCGCCGGTCGCTTCCCGGACGGGCAGGGCGTCCATATCGGCCCGCAGCAGGACCGTAGAGCCTTCCCCGTTGTCGAGCACGCCGGCCACGCCGGTGCCGCCGATGCCGGACTCGACGCGGAAGCCGCAGCTTGCCAGGCGGCCGGCCACCTCGGCGGCGGTCCGGCTTTCCTGATGGGAAAGTTCGGGATTCTGGTGCAGGTCCCGGTAGAAGCCTTCCTGTTCGGGGCGGATGGCCTCGTAGTCCTCCATGATCTGCGACGTGGGATCCATCTGTCCTCAGCTTCCGCCGGTGCCCGGGACCGGTTCCGCGGGTCCACCCCCAAGGTACCGCCCGGCTGCCTCACCGGGCTAGCGTTCGGCGGCTCCCCCTCCCTCGCAAGCTCGGGACAGGCCCCGGCCACCTCACTTTTCGGCGGCTCCCCCTCCCTCGCAAGCTCGGGACAGGCCCCGGCCACCTCACTTTTCGGCGGCTCCCCCTGTGCTTCGCCAGCTCAGCACGGGGACCCGGTGCGGTTTACTTTTCCTCCGAGGTGCCGCCCTGCCAGGCGCGTGCGGCCCGCGGTATGTGCCAGCCATAGTGCAGGGACACCACCCGCAGGCCGAAGACCACGGCCGCCACGGCTATTGCCGCGGCCGTGCCGAACAGGCCCGCCTGCCACAGCACGGTGACCAGGGCCGCCCCCAGCATGGCCGGCACGGCATAGATGTCCCGCGGGTTGAAAAGCTGGGGCACCTGGTTGGCCACCACGTCGCGCATCAGCCCGCCGCCCACCGCCGTCGTGACGCCGAGCAACGCCGACGCCACCGGATTCATCCCGGCATCCAACGCCTTGACCGTGCCGGTGATGCAGAACAACGCCAGCCCGCCGGCGTCGAACACCAGCAGCAGCCGCCGGAAGCGCTCCACGCTGCGCAGCAGGAAAAACACCACCAGCGCCGCAACCACCGGCGGGAGCAGGTACGCGGGTTGGGCAAAGGCGTTGGGCACTCCGCCCAGGATTAGGTCGCGGATCACCCCGCCGCCCAGCCCGGCCAGCGAACCCAGGAACAGCGAGCCCACGATGTCGAACTGCCGGCGGGCCGCCAGCAGGGACCCGGACACCGCGAAGAAAAACGTGCCCAAAAGATCCAGCACCAAGGCCAGTGCCACGGCCGTCGCCCCTTCCATCCGGCACGCTGCGTCAGCGACGACGTTACCGGACCCGTCCCGTGACGGCGTGGCGCCGCCCCGATCTTCCGGTACTGCCTGACCGGTGCCATCATGAAGCCATGAGCCCGGCACCCACGGTACACCCGGAGCACTCGGAACAACCGGCGCCGCAGGCCCAGGTCCTGGTCCTGATGGGAGTGACCGGCTGCGGCAAGTCCACCGTCGCCGCGCTGCTGGCCGGGGTACTGCGCTGGGAATTCGAGGAGGGCGATGCACTGCATCCGCGCTCGAACGTGGAGAAAATGGCGTCCGGCCATCCGCTCACGGACGAGGACCGCCGGCCCTGGCTGGAAAAAGTCGCCGGCTGGATCGAGGCCCGGCTCGATGCCGGCACGAACGGGGTCATCACGTGTTCGGCGCTCAAACGCTCCTACCGGGACATCCTCAACCGGCGCGGTGCCGGAGTCGTCTTCGTCTACCTGCGCGGCAGCCAGGAAACCATTGCCGCCCGGCTGGCCGTCCGCCGCGGCCACTTCATGCCGCCGGCCCTGCTGGCCAGCCAGTTCGAGGCACTGGAAGAGCCGCAGCCGGACGAACCGCACCTCACCGTGGACGTCGGACCCACTCCGCAGGTGATCGCGGGGAACATCATCGAAGCACTCAAGCTGAAAGTTTGAGCCGGACCGGAGGGGCCCATGAGCATGCCCGCAAACCTGAAGACCGGTGCTACGGTCCTCGCCGACGCCACCACGGACAAGATGCTCCTGGGTTGGATTGTGGCGGTGCTGGTCGGTGACTGCACGGGCCCGGCCACCGTGGCAACGGTGACGGCGGCAGGGATCCTGGCCCCGCCGGCGTCCGGGCTGCCGCCGGCCCGGCCGGCGCTGACGGTGTGGGAGACCATCAAGACCTGGTCCGTGATGGAGACGGTGATCTCCGTGGCCGGGCTGGTCTGCGTGCTGCTGCTCTCCGCGGTGCTGTAACCGCCATGTCCCGGAGGAAGCTGCCGCCGGCTGCGTTGCTTGCCGTTTTCTGCCTGCTTTCCGGACCGGCCGCCGTCCCGCTGCCGGCCGGCGCGGTGCCTGCCGCGCTGCCGGCCACGGCGAGCCCTGCCGCGGTAGACGACCCTGCCGCCCAGCTGGCCGGGCTGACCCTCGAGCAGCGCGTGGGCCAGGTGCTCATGGCCGGGGTGCCGGCCACCGGGGCGGATGCGGCGACGCTGAAGACCATCACCGGCTACAAGATCGGCAACATTTTCCTCAAGGGTCGCAGCGCCAAGGGCGTTGCCGGGACCCGCGCGGTGGTGCGCAGGCTGGACGCGACGGTCACGGCAAAGACCACCGGCGGGATCCGGCGCTTCACCGCCACCGACCAGGAGGGCGGCTACGTCCAGGTGCTCAGCGGCAAGGGGATCTCCAGGATCCCCACGGCGCTGGCCCAAGGCAAGTGGCCCGCGGGCACGCTGCGGGCCAAGGCCGGGCAGTGGGCCCGGCAGCTGCGCTCGGCAGGGGTCACGGTGAACCTGGCCCCGGTGGCGGACGTGGTGCCGAAGGCGAATGCCGCCAGGAATGCGCCCATCGGTTACTTCGACCGGGAGTACGGTTACACCCCCTCGAGCGTGGCCGCCGGCGCCACCGCCTTCGCCCGCGGCATGGCCGACGGCGGGGTGGCGCCGGCGCTTAAGCACTTCCCCGGACTCGGCCGGGTCACCGGCAACACGGACACCACCACCGGGGTGACCGACTACCGGACCACGCGCCGGGATGCCTACCTGTTGCCCTTCCGGGCCGGCATCCGGGCGGGCGCGCGGTGGGTGATGGTGTCCAGCGCCTACTACCGGAAAATCGATGCCGGGCGCATCGCCGCCTTCTCCCCCACGGTCATGAAGACCATGCTGCGCCAGGACCTGGGCTTCACCGGCATCATCGTCTCGGACGACCTGTGCGACGCCGCCCAGCTCTCGCCGTTCAGCTACGCGGAGCGCGCGGTGAGGTTCTTCTCCGCCGGCGGCACGATGCTGCTGTGCGTGAATGCCAAGGCCGTCCCGGCCATCCACAAGGCGCTGATGGCCCAGGCCAGGAAGGATCCGGCGTTCCGGGCCAGGATCAATGCCGCGGCGCTGGAGGTGCTGCAGACCAAGGCCGGGAAGTAGCACCGCCTGGTCAGATCCGGGGCCGGGGGCCGGGCAGCCCGCAGTTCTCCAGCCAGCGGCGGATGGCCGACTGCGCGTGCTGGACCATGCCTGCCTCGACTTGGCGCAGCGCCGCCAGCACGTCCGGTGCGGCACCGGGTCCGAGAACCTGCTCGAGCGCCTGCCGGTAGTCCTCGATCCCCAGCCACTGCCCGGCGAGCGCGGCGTCGGCTTCGAGGTGGAACTGGACGCCGTAGCTGTTCCCGTGCCGGAAAAGCTGGTGCGGGTACTGCGGGGAAGAGGCCAGCAGCACCGACTCCGCCGGCAGTTCGAAGGTGTCCGAATGCCACTGCAGCACCGGGAAGGAGACCGGCAGGCCGCCCCACACCGGATCGGCGGCGCCGTCGCCGGTCAGCCGGACCGGGAGGACGCCGACCTCCGGCCGAGGCCCGGCCTGGACGCGGGCGCCGAGCGCGGCGGCAAGCAGCTGGGCCCCCAGGCACACGCCCCACACCGGCGTTCCCGCCGCCACGGCCGCGCGCAGGAAGGCGATCTCCTCGTCGATCCAGGGCAACTGACCGCCGTCGTTGGCCCCCATCGGCCCGCCCATGACCACGACGGCCGAGAAGTCCCGGCCCTGGGGCACCGGCTCCTGCCACAGCCGGACGGTTTCGACCTCGGCGTACTCGTGCAGCACGGGCAGGTACGCCGCAGGCCCCTCGGGCTCCACGTGGCGCAGTTCCAGGATCCTGGCGGAGACAGCATTTCCCATGACGACATCTTTAACAGGCCTGTATTGCAGCCATGTTTCGGCCGCCGTCTGCTGCGTGGTTGCCGGGCGCAGCGAGGGGGCCTTCGCAGCGGCGGACCTTGACGCGCCTGGCGCGATGCGGCGGCGCCGCGGAAGCAGTCCGGCACCGCTTAGTGCCGTCGGCACCGGCGGCTACGCTTAACGCATGCGGTACGACGGGCGCCGGGATGACCCCATCGACCCGCTGTGGCCGGAGCAGGACCTGGCCGCCGCGGTGGATGTGGCAGAGCTGTTCTGCACTGCCCTGGGAGACCGGCAGCGCTACCGCAAGACCTTGGAAACCCTGGTGACCCCGGCCTCCCGGCTGGCCTGGGGCGACTTCCACGTCCCGGCGCGGATCCTGCAGTCCATCCCGGCACACCGCGTCACGGACGTCCACTCCCCGCCCGGAAACCCGGACGTGGCCCACGTGGACATCGGATCCGCGACCAACCCGCTGGCGGTGGCCGTGCTGAAGCTGGTCTGGAGCCGGCAGCTGCAGGCCTGGCTGGTGGACTCGCTGCACTGACGCGCCGGTGTGCGCAGCGGTGCGTCCGCCGCCCTGATTCCGTGACACGCCGGATCGTCGCCTAACATCGTAAGGTCCTCTCCAGCCAGTCATGGGAAAGCCCGGGATCCTCCAGCATGCGCTCCACCGAACACGCCGTGTCCAACTGGCATGCCCAGCAGGAATTCAAGCTCGGTCCGGCCTGGAAGCTCCTCTCCGCGGCGCCCTGGGTCATCGCCTTCTTCCGCGCCGAATTCACCCCGAGCCGGCAGCGGATCCGCCTCGAACAGTTCCATGCGGGGCTGGAGGCGTTCCTGAAGGAGCTGCGCCGGCAGGAGGTGCCGCTGAACGCCCAGTGGCAGGCGGCGAACTATGCCGACGCCTGGGTGCGCAGCCAGTTCCTGGCCCGGCCGATGGTGGACGGCCGGTTCGTCTACGAGCCCACCGCCGCCACCGCGCGGGTGATCACTTTCATCGATGCCCTCACGGACCAGCGCACCAACCTCAACAGCTCGCGGCTGAACACCCTGCTGACCAGCATCGAGTCCCTCGCCCACGAGACGGACCCGGACCCCGAGGCCAGGATCCGGCAGCTGGAAGCAGAGATCGCCGAACGCCAGGCGCAGATCCGGGCCCTGCAGTCCGGCCAGGCCCCGGAGCTGCTCAGCCGCGACTCCGCCGTCGCCGCCGCCCGCAGCGTGCTGGACCTGGCCGCCAGCCTGCCGGCGGACTTCAAGCGCATGCGCGACGGCGTGGAGGCGATGCTGCACACCATCCGGCAGGAAATCATGGAGTCCTCGATGACCAAGGGCGTGGCCGTGGGGCAGGTACTCGAGGGCGACCGGCAGCTGCGCAGCACCGCCGAGGGCGAGACCTTCCGCGGCTTCACGGAGTTCCTGAACGACCCGCAGCAGCAGGCGCGCTTCCGGCAGGCGGTGACCGAGGTGCTGGAACGGGACTTCGTCGGCGCCCTCACCGCCGGCGAGCGCGCCACCCTGTCCAACCTGGTGCGGGAGCTGCGCCGGCAGGCCTCGGAGGTGCATGCAATCTACGGCCGGCTCTCGGAAAGCCTGCACACCTATGTCCAGAGCGACGAGTTCCGCGAATCCCTGCTGCTGCGCAAGGCCATCCGCACCGCCGAGCTGGCGGTGGCCCAGTCCCCCGCGCTCAAGGCCCGCACCCCGGTGGCTCCCCTGCAGCTGTTCAAACCCCGGTTCAGGACGCTGGCCGGGCTGGGCATCTTCGACCCCCGGGAGCATGTGCCCCCGCCGAAGCTGGCCGATCCGCCGGCGCTGAGCGAGGCGGACATCCACCGCACCCCGAGCACGCCGAAGGCGGACTTCGCCGCGCTGCGCTCCGCCGTCGCCGTCGCCCGCGCCGCCCGCCGCAGGGGCACAGGCACCGCACCCACGCTCGGCGAGGTGCTGGAACAGCTGCCGCCGGAGCAGCGGCACATCAACAGCATCCGCGGGCTGGTGCTCACCGCCCGCAACACCGGGCAGGAGCTGGACGGCATCCGCTACGAAGTTGTCACCTTCCACCAGGTGGACGGTACCGAACGCACCGCCTACCTGCCCCTGATCACCTTCACCGAGGATGTGCCATGACCACCGGCGAAACCGTTGAGCCCACCGAACTGGACGAGGCCGGCCGGCCGCAGGAGGCGGACGACGCCGGCTCCCGCGCCGAGCGGAGCCTGTTCGACGGCGACACCGGCAGCTTCCCGCTGAACATCCGGCAGGCGCTGGTGCGCCTGCTGCGCGGGCCCTATATCGACGGCGTGGCCGAGCCGCGGCTGTGGGGGCTGATCCTGGACAACCGCCGGGCAATCTCGGACTACCTGTGCGAGATCTTCCTGCTGCTCACCATCGATCCGGAACGCAAGATCGCCATGCTCGCCCCGGCCGAGGTGGACGCCCCGCACACCGCGCCGATCCAGCCGCGCAAGCCGCTGCGGCGCGAGGAAACGCTGCTGGCGCTGCGGCTGCGGCTGCTGCTGGACCGGCACGCCGGCACCGGCACCGAGCCGGTCATCTCCCGCGCCGGCGCCCGGGAGCTCCTGGAGGAGCACCGCCACCCCGGCATGGTGGACGACAAGCGGCTCGAGGAGCTCACCGATTCCTCGCTGGCCCGGCTGGCGGCGCTGAAGCTGCTGCTGCCCACCGAACTGCCGGACGAATACCGGGTCTCCAGTGCACTGGCGCTGGCCCTGCCGTTCGACACGATCGACGAGATCCCGGCCTACCTGGCGGCGCTGGACCGCACCGCGGACAACGGCATCGACGGCGAACAGCCCTTCGACGGCCTGGAGCCCGCCGCGATCATTGACCCTGCAAGCACCGACGAGGGAGAGGACGAGCTGTGAGCATTGCCCTCACGCTCCCGCTGGGGGACGCCATCAACCCGGGCCAGCACCGGCTGAGCGCCATCCAGGTGATCAACTGGGGCACCTTCCACGGCCGGCACACCATGTACGTGGACCGGGCCGGGACCCTGCTGACCGGGCACCCGGGCGTGGGCAAGTCCACCCTGTTCGACGGCATCCAGCACATCTTCGCCGCCGCGCCGCGGCTGAACGAATCCGCGCACGATGCCAGCAACCGCAAGGACCGGCGCACCACCTACAGCTACATGCGCGGGCGCAAGTTCAAGACCGCCGCCGGCACCAAGTACCAGCGCCCGGGGGCCACCTGGTCCGCGATCGCGCTGGTGTACGACGACGGCCTGGGCCGCCAAACCTGCATCGCGGCGCTGTTCGACCTGCCGGTGAACGGGCTCGAGGGCTCGGTGGGCAAGCACTACCTGATCCACGACCGGCCGCTGGACACCGAGGCCTTGGAGGCGCACGGCAGCCGGCGCTTCTCCCCCAGCTCGCTGCACAAGGCGCTGCCCGGCTGCGAGGCGTTCGACACGCACAAGACCTTCGCCGAGCGCTTCCGGCGCCGGCTGGGCATCGACAACGACAAGGCGTTCAGCCTGCTGCGTACGCTGCAGAACGGCAAGGGCCTGGACAAGGGCGTCAACCAGTTCTTCCGCTACGAGGTGCTGGAGATCCCCGCCACGCTCAAGGCCGCCGCCGGCGCCGTCGAGGACTTCAGCCACCTGCGCGGGATCTACCGGCAGCTGGAGGACGCCCGCGGCCAGCGCGACGCCCTGGCCCAGGTGCCGGCCCGGTACGGCCGCTACCGCGAGCTGCAGGCGTTGCTCGGCCGCAACGCCGAACTGGCCAGGGAGCAGCTGCCGCTGATCCGCCAGCAGCGCTCGGCCGTCCTGCTGCGCGCGGAGGTGGACCGGCTGAAGGCCGAGCGCGCCGCGGCCGCGGACCAGCT
>NZ_JBHTML010000002.1:0-102377 GCF_042679445.1 Arthrobacter sp. GCM10027362 | reverse complement strand
CGGGCCTTCGGCGGCTTCGGCATCAGGGTCGAGACCGACGCCGAGGTCCCCGCCGCCGTGCAGGCGGCCCTGAAGGCCATCGAGGAGGAGAAGACCTTCGCCCTGATCCACCTCATCGTCGAACAACGCACCAAGGCCTACTGACGCAACCGCGGCCCGGGACTAACCTTCACGGTCCCGGGCCGTCTGGCCGGCACGCACCTGCACCAACTGCGCGGCAGAGGCCTGCGGAAGCCCGACCGACACAGTGTTCATGACACAGTGTTCATACTGCGTCCCGTGGCGGCACCCTTCGATGGCCGCCTGCCTTCGGCCCACGCCGCACGTACCCACCGGAGCCGCTCACGGCAGCTCTTGCGCAGGGCCGATCCCGGCTTCCTACGGAGAGGCGGCGGTGTCTGAGCGCGGGAGGGGAACACTGGAAACAGCCGTGTCAGCCTGCAGAAAGCGGAAGTCGCAGCCTTCCTCCGCCTGGGTGACCTCGTTGACGAACAACTTGGCGTAACCACGTGTAGGGCGGGGGCACTGATGTCCGCGGGTCTCCTGTGCCCGGGCCGTGAGCTCCTCCTCGCTGACATCCAGGTGAAGGAGGCGATCACGCACGCTGAGGACGACCTTATCCCCGGTGCGTACATGCTGCAGCGGGCCGCCCACTGCTGCCTCCGGGGAGACGTGCAGGACGACGCAGCCGGCTGCGGTGCCTGACATCCGGCCATCGGAGATCCGCACCATGTCCCTGACCCCGGCGCGGGCCAGTTTCCGGGGAATGGGGATGTAGCCGCCTTCCGGCATGCCCGGGGCCCCGACCGGTCCGATGTTTTTCAGCACCAGGATGTCATCGGCCTTTACGTCCAGATCCTCGTCGTCGATTCTGGCCGCGAGATCCTCAGCACTTTCGAAGACCACGGCCCGGCCACGGTGTTCGAGCAGCTCCGGGGACGCTGCGGCCTGTTTGATGATGGCTCCGGCCGGGGCGAGGTTGCCGCGCAGGACCGCGATGCTGCCGGACGGATAGACCGGTGCCTCCCGGGGCCGGACCACGTCCTGGTCGAAAGGCTCCGGCGCCTCATCGAGTTCTTCCCCGAGAGTCCTGCCGGTCACCGTGAGGGCATCCAGGTTCAGCAGGTCGCGGATCTCCTGAAGCAGGCGGGGCACGCCGCCGGCCCGGTGCAGGTCTTCCATATAGTGGCTGCCGGCCGGCTTAAGGTTGACCAGCACGGGGGTCTCACGGCTCATGTGGTCGAAAAGGTCCAGGTCCAGACGGTAGCCGCAGCGCCCGGCAATGGCGGCCAGGTGGACCAAGGCGTTGGTGGATCCGCCCATGGCCAGCAGGACCCGCAGCGCGTTCTCGAACGCCGCCGGGGTGAGGACCTTGCTGATTTTCAGCTTTTCCCTGGCCAGGCCCACCGCGCGCCGGCCGGTCAGCTCGGCGATGCGCATCCGCTCTGCCGTGACCGCCGGCGGGGTCGCACTGCCGGGCAAGGACATGCCCAGTGCCTCGGTGACGCAGGCCATGGTACTGGCGGTACCGGCCACCGAACAGGTACCCACGCTGCCCACCAAACGCCCGTTGACCTCGGCGATCTCTCCGTCATCGATCTGCCCGGCACGGTATCTGCCCCAGAAGGCCCGGCAATCGGTGCACGCTCCGACCGTGCGTCCGCGGTGAGAACCGGTGAGCATCGACCCGGTCACCAGCTGAATGGCCGGCCGCCCGGCGGAGGCAGCCCCCATGAGCTGGGCAGGAACGGTCTTGTCACAGCCGCCGATGAGGACCACGGCATCAACGGGCAGGGCCCGGATCATCTCCTCGGTGTCCATTGACATCAGGTTCCGCAGGAACATGCTCGTAGGGTGGGAAAAACTCTCGTGCAACGAGATCGTAGGGAAGGAGGCCGGGAACCCGCCGGCCATCATGACCCCGCGCTCGACCGCCCGGATGAGCTGTGCCAGGTTGCCATGGCAGGGATTGAAGCCGCTTTCGGTATCGACGATGCCGATCACCGGGCGGTCGAGCACCTCATCGCTGTACCCGGCGCCCTTGATGAACGCCTTACGCAGGAACAGTGCGAACTCGGCGTCTCCGTAGTTCACCAGGTTGGACCGCAGGCCGGTAGGCGGAGTGGCTCCCCCAGCTGTCATTATTGCCTCGAATATGGATAGGTTACGGGGCTCCGCCGTGTGTCGGCGGGGCCAAGGACTTCGGGCTATTTCAGGGTGCGTGCCCCGGCGGTGGCGCTCAGGACCAGGCCCCTGGTTTCCGGAGCCAAAAAGTGGGAGACAATGCCGCCGATGAGACAGATGGCGGCAGCGAAGATCATGGTCGTCACAACACCCAGACTTTCCATGGAAACGGGAAGGATGAAGGTGCCTACGGCGGCGCCGACGCGCGAGGCAGCGGTGGCAAATCCGACACCGGATCCGCGGATTTCGGTCGGGAAAACCTCGCCGGGGTAGACGGCGGTGAGGGCGGTGGACACGGCGTTGAAGAAGGAGAAGGTCAGGAAGCAGACGATCACCACCGTTGGCGAGACGCCGGCGAAGAGAGCGACGGTGACCAGAGCGGCCGTGGAGATCCAGAAGGGCGGGATGGCCAGCTTGCGGCGGCCGACGCGCTCAATGAGCACGACCGCGGAGACCGAACCGAGGACCACGATGCCGTTGAGCGCCAGCGCGGCGGTCAGGCCGTCCTCGAGGCCCAACTGGGTGAGGACAACCGGGGCGAAGGTCGCGATGGCGAAGTAGGGGGTGACGTTGCAGATCCAGAAAACACAGATGAAGGCAGTGCCTTTGATGTGTTCTGCGGAGAAAAGGCTATGGAAGCTGCCGTTGCGGACCTTCTCCTCCTTAAGGTCACGCTGTTCCTCCTGGCTCATGTACCGGGAAGCGAGCTCTTCGGCTTCCCGGGTGCGCCCCTTACTCATCAGCCAGCGCGGGGACTCGGGGATGCTCAGCCGCATGAGGAAGACGATGGCCGACGGGATGGTGCTCAGGCCAAGTACGATCTGCCAATCCATGGCGGCGGAACCGGCCAGGGCGTAACCCAGGGCGTATGAGACCAGGTACCCGACGTACCAGGCGACCTCCTGAACGGCGAGTAGCTTGCCCCGCAGCCGGGCCGGCGCGAATTCGGCGAGCAGGGGCCAGCCGATGGCGTAATCCGCCCCGATCGCCATGCCCATCAGGAGCCGAACGAGGAACAACGACCACACGTCGGCAATGAAGAACTGGGCGACCGAGCCGACCAGGAAAACCGCCAGGGTGAAGATGAACATCGGCCTGCGGCCCACCTTGTCCGCCAGATGGCCGCCGAGTGGTCCGCCGAAGAAGATACCGATCAGTGCTGAGGCCCCGATCAGCCCCTGCCAGGCGGCCGACAGCTGCAGCTCATCCGTAATGGCAGGCATGACCACACCAATGCCCCCGAGAATGAACCCGTCGATAAACATGCCCCCACCGATCACCAGACTCAGCCTGTGAAGGAAGCGGCGGTGCTTCGCCTGCCCGGGGGTGGGCCTGTCCGGAGGCGCTTGCATGCTCGTAGAGGTCACAGTGAAAATTCCTTTTCCGTCGGGGCGCCAGGCATTTGGACCGCCTCGGGGAGTCTGAATGATTCAAGGCACATGATGTCCAATGTTCATAAAATGAACACTGCGTTCAAACTTATGACATCGATCACGACATGGTCAAGTGCGCCGCTTCACACTTCCATCCTTGACGGTGACGCGGGCAACATATTAAATTGAACGCAAAATTCAGAATATGAACGTTCCCACTGTCCGACTTTCCAGTACAGGCCTTGGCCGGCCGGAAGGACGTCTCCCCGGATCGCCCCGTGTTTTCAGTGACACACGCGCAGCGGCACGGCGGCCAGCAACGCAAACATTAGAATGGAGAACCGATGGCCTGGCTGGCCGAAATGAGCGGATGGCTCGGAGCACTCATCGTCCTGGCCGCCTATGCCGCCTTCTCCATGGGACTGATCCACAATGGCAGGCTCTTCCAATCGGCCAACCTCGTCGGTTCGTCCGCCTTGCTCGTCAACGGTGCCTACCACGGCGCCTGGCCCTCCGTCACTACCAACAGCGTCTGGTGCCTCATTAGCATTGTCGCCCTGGCCCGCCTGCAACGCCGCGACCAGCCACCGGCAGCGTCAAGCAATACTCCGGAACTGGCTCCCGACGAGCTCCTACCACCGGCCCCCACGCAACCGGGCTTCACCGAAGCAAACCCGGGTAAACAGACAACCAAGCCCAGAGGCGCCGCCCACCCCTGACCCAATCCGCAGCACGCATGCGGGGCCGATAACGAGGCGCTGCTGTAAGAGAAGGAAGGACCCGATATGGCGTTGCCCGACACAATGGCCGCAGCGGTGCTGCCCGAAACCGCGCTGCGGATGATCAACATGCTGCCCCCTTGGGATCGGGCTGAAGATTTCCAAGGCCGGCGGGCTGACCTTCGGCCGGCGCCAGCGCGACATTGCCCGCACCGCCGGCCTCACCGTCAGCGTCCAGGGCACGGTCGGATCAGCCATCGCGTTCGCCGCCATCGCCCACCGCAGGCAAGAAATCCTTTGGTCACGGGCGTTAAGCCGGTCGGAAAGTGGAAGGAAGAACAATGCAGCTGACAGGCAAGATCGCCCTGGTGACCGGCGGGGGGCAAGGAATAGGCCGCGGCATCGTTGACCGATTCCTGGAGGAAGGAGCCCAGGTTGCGGTCGTCCAACGCCGACCGCTGGATTCTGCACTGGAGCAGTACCCCGGCGTTCTCGGCATCCAGGCGGACCTGAGCGCCACCTCTGAGCTGTCCGTGGTAGCCGAGCGGGCGGCCGAACACTTCGGGGGCCTCGACATCCTCGTCAACAACGCCGGCATCATGTTCGAACGCAGCATCTCCCAAATCCGGCTAGAGGAGTGGGACCTGATGATCGCCCTCAATATGCGGGCACCGCTGTTCCTGGCACAAGCCGCGCTGCCGCACATGCAGCGGCGGGGTGGGGGAAGCATCATCAATATCGGCTCCATTGAAGGACTCGGGGCAAATCCCGGCCATGCCGCCTATTGCGCCTCCAAGGCGGGCATCCACGGCATGACCCGCGCCATGGCGGTCGATCTCGGCGAGGAAAACATCCGGTGCAACGCGATTGCTCCCGGATGGATTACTTCCGAACTAAGCGAGGCCTATCTGGCTTCCCAACCTGATCCGGTGGCAGCTCGCGAGGCCTTGAACCGTCTGCACCCCCTGAGGCGCGTCGGGCAGCCCGCTGAGGTCGGGGATCTTGCCGTCTATCTGGCAAGTGACAGGTCGAGCTTCCTGACCGGCGAGACCATAGTGCTCGACGGCGGCAGGACCGCAAAGCTGCCGCTGCCGTTCTGACAATCCCACAGGGGGCCGGACCTGGAATGATCAAATGCCAGTGCCGCTGAAAAGAGCAGCGGCAGAATGGGGCTCCGGTTAAGCCAGGGCTTTGGCGACCTCGTCTGCGGCTTGGCGCAACTGATTAATCGTTTCGGGGAGCTGATCCGATTTGAGACGCTGGGTGGGTCCGTTGATCGTCAGAATGCCGATGAGTACGCCGGCTGGATCGCGGACCGGGCAGCCGGCTGCGAAGAGGCCCTCTTCAAGTTCGTCGTCGATGACGGCATAACCCTTCTCCCGAATCTCGTGCAGCTCCTGGAGGAGCGCGTCCCGGCTGGTGAGCGTGCGCGAGGTGTAGGAGTCCAGCTTCTTAGGCAGCACCTCTGCGATTTTCTCATCGCCCAGTTCGGCGAGGATGAGCTTTCCCGTGGCGCTGGCATGCAGCGGGTAGGTTCCGCCAAGGTACTGGTTGGATGTCAGGAAGCGGGAGCCCGAAGCTTCGGCGATTACCTGGTGGTCCACTTCACCCCTCACCATGACGAAAGTGAGCGTCTCGTTGAACCTGCCGGCATATTCGTCCAGGACGGGCTGGATTCTGGCCACGGCTCCGGCATAGGGATCGGCCAGCCGGCCCAGCCGGGCCATCTGCCACCCAAGCATGTAGCGATTGTCGACGCGGTCGACAAAGCCTGTCTGTTCCAGGCTCAGCAGCAGGCGGAAGGCTGTAGGACGGGTCATGCCTACGGCCTGGGCTATTTCGGTGGCTGTGATACCTTGCCGGTGGCGGCCCAGTTCGCTCAGCAGAACGGTAGCCTTGACGACAGACTTGTTGACCAGGTCAAGGGGCTCTGGAGAAGTCGACGCCTCGCCTTCCGATGCCGACTCCGGCTCTGCGCTTCGTCCCGATGTCATTTCCACTCCCGGTTCGCGTCCGCTCAAGGGCCGGCGGCCCTGACTTTCGATTGCCACTCCCATCCTAGGCCCTTTCACATACCGAACTGGGCGTTCAACCTCGCTTTCGTTAAGGCGAGTAACTTCTCTGGACCGGATTTGGGGTCTTTCCCGGCAGGAAGGCCCCAAACGGGCACGACAGGCAACTTTCGGTTCCTCGGACTAACTTGGGACTTTTGGCAAAGCCGGCGGTTCGGATGCGGCGACAGCGTTGCGTGCAACCGCCAAAAGGCCGCTGTCCGAGGCGACGGGCATGAATCGGAAGCCGAGGGCAACCATCTTTTCGGACAATCCGGGCTCTCCCGTGTAAATACCCGGGACGACGCCGGTGGCGTTGCACCTGCATGCAATGTCCGCCAGGATGCCGTCTGCCCCTTCGCCGGCCAGCCCCCGCAGTTTCAACCATCAGAATGCACAGCGCGTCGTCCTGCGGATGGCCGGGCGTCGGCGCCGGATACCGGCGGCTTCGCCGGGTTGGGCCATAGCTTCGCTTGCCAAGAGGGGGAAGCGGTGGCAAGGTGCGCGGCCTCGATCAGCTGTTGCACCTCGTGGATTTCAGCCCCTCCGTGCGCCTCGTGCGGGTACCCCCACCGCGTGGAAGGGCGTCCTCCCCGGCGCAGGCCCGGCAGGACGCCCTT
Organism: Arthrobacter sp. GCM10027362; assembly: GCF_042679445.1. Classification (NCBI taxonomy): domain Bacteria; kingdom Bacillati; phylum Actinomycetota; class Actinomycetes; order Micrococcales; family Micrococcaceae; genus Arthrobacter; species Arthrobacter sp. GCM10027362. The sequence goes on along the minus strand of NZ_JBHTML010000002.1, from coordinate 95,430 downwards.
CCCATTGACGGGCCCTTCCATTGCATTGACGGATGTCCGGGAACAGCCCTCGCATGGACTGGTGGCCGTTCCCCAGCCGGCTGCGGCTACTTTGCCACCTTGTGCAGCGGTGCAGATGTTTCGTTCAGGCTCAGGCCCCTGGTTTCGGGAGCCAGGTACTGGGAGATGACGGCGCCCGCGACACAGAGGCTTGCTGCGATCAGCATGGTAGCGCCCACACCCAGGCCATTGACCGACAGCGGCAGGATGAAGGTACCTGCAGCCGCTCCGATTCGCGAGAACGCGGTGGCGAAGCCCACGCCGACACCACGGACTTCGGTGGGGAAGATCTCGCCCGGATAAACCCCGGTCAAGGCGGTGGAGAGGGCGTTGGCGAAGGAGAAGGTGACGAAGCAGACAAGGATGACGAGCGGCGAGACGTGCGCGAGCAGGCCAATCGCGATGAGGGCCGCTGCACTGATCCACAGCGGGGGGATGGCCAGCTTGCGGCGGCCGACCCGTTCGATGAGGAACATGGCGGTCACGGAACCGGCGACGACAACGCCGTTGAGCAGCAGCGCTCCGCTCAGCCCGTCTTCGACGCCCAGGCTTTCGAGCACGATCGGGGCGAAAGTGGCAATGGCGAAGTACGGGGTGACGTTGCAGAACCAGAACATGCAGATGAAGATCGTGGAGTTGCGGTACTCAGGAGAAAACAGCTTGCGGAAACTGGTGGCTTCGCGCTTTTCGCTGGACATGTCCTGGATTTCGGCCTCCTCCATGTACTCGCGGGCAATGGCCATACCTTCCTCGACGCGTCCCTTGCTGATCAGCCAGCGCGGAGATTCGGGGCTCCCGAGGCGAAGCAGGAAGACGATCAGGGACGGGACGGTGCTCATGCCCAGGATGATGCGCCAGTCGGCATGGATGGCGGAGGCCATGAAGTACCCCAGCGCATAGGACCCCAGGTAGCCGACGTACCAGGCGACTTCCTGGGCGGCCAGGAGCTTGCCCCTGAGCCGTGCCGGTGAGAACTCGGCCAACAGCGGCCAGCCGATGGCGTAGTCGGCACCGATGGCCAGCCCCATGAGCAGGCGGATGGCAAAGAGCTGCCACGGCTCGGCGACGAAGAACTGGGCGGCGGAGCCGACGAGGAAGATGGCCAGATCGACTACGAACATCGGCTTGCGGCCGATCTTGTCCGCCAGATAGCCGCCGATGGGCCCGCCGAAAAAGATGCCGATCAGGGCCGAGGCGCCGATCAGGCCCTGCCAGGCGAGGGACAGTCCGAGATCAGCAGTCAGGGCCGGCATGACCAGGCCGATCCCGCCGAGGATGAAGCCGTCGATGAACATGCCGCCGGAGATGACGGCGGTGAGCTTGTACAGGAACCGCTTCTTCTGCGGGTCCAGCACCGGCGGAGCTTCCAGCGACAGCCCGGGGGCCGAGGTAACACGTGGATTCACGGTGAACTTCCTTGTTGTTTTCTTGCTTGTCCAGCGGAGTGAAAGTGCCGGCGGTTGCTGCACGGCGGGAATCTGGGGATGGTGGCCGAGCCATGAATACGTTCAACTTTCGAACGCGGTGATCAAAATATGACACCCATCACATGCCACTGTCAAGAGTTGGATCGAGGGTTCCATGGCCGTGCCCACGTCTTGACAGTGAGTCAGCTAACACGTAAATTGAACGCAACGTTCATCTATTGAACGACTTTCACCAGAAGTTTTGCGATCGGCACCAGTCCAAGGAAGGCCCGCTGCCATGAAAAACGAACCGCTGAGCCTGTTTGCCTTTGACGTCTTCGCCCCGGCCCACCTGACATCCGGGTCCTGGCGGAACGACGGCGACCAGGGCCACCGCTACACCGACCTGCAGTACTGGACGGGTGTGGCGCAGACGCTTGAGAAGGCCGGCTTCGATGGCATCTTCTTCGCCGACAACCTCGGCTATCACGATGTGTTCCGCGGGAACGGGGATGCCGCGCTGCGCGACGCCGCGCAGTTCCCGATCAATGACCCGACGGTGTTGATCAGCGGCATGGCCGCCGTGACCAGGCACCTGACCTTCGGGGTGACCTGCTCGGCGACCTATGAACCGCCCTATCTGCTGGCCCGCAAGTTCAGCACTCTGGACCACCTCACCGGCGGCCGGGTCGGCTGGAACATCGTAACCTCTTATTCGGAAGCGGCTGCCCGGAACCTGGGCAAGGTGCAGCAGCTCTCCCCCGAGGAGCGCTACGACCTGGCCGATGAGTACATGGAGGTCGTGTACAAACTGTGGGAGTCCTCCTTCGAAGAGGGCGCCGTAGTCCGCGACGCAACGTCGGCCACCTACGTCGACCCGGCCAAGGTACACCCGATCAACCATTCCGGCGAGCACTTCACGGTGCCCGGCTTCCACCTGTGCGAGCCCTCCCCGCAGCGCACCCCGGTGCTGTTCCAGGCCGGCTCCTCTTCCAAGGGCATGGCATTCGGCGGCAAGCACGCCGAAGCGGTCTTCATCCAGAGCACGTCCGTGGAGGGAGCCAGGCGCACCGTCGCCAAGGTCCGCCAGGCCGTGGCCGACGCAGGCCGCGATCCGCGGGACGTCAAGGTGGTCATCCTGCTCACCGTGGTGGTCGCCCCCACCGACGAGGAAGCCCGGGCCAAGTACCAAAAGGCCGTGGAGAACGCACCCATCGATGGAATCCTGGCCCGCTTCAGCGGCTGGACCGGCATCGATATGTCCGAGTACGACCTGGACACCCCCTTGCGGTCCGTCGGCACAAAGGCCGGGCAGTCCATGGTGGACATGTTCTCCAAGGCGGACCCGGACCGGGACTGGACCCCGCGCCAGATCGCGGAATTCCTCGCCGTCGGCGGCACCGGTTCCACGATCATCGGCTCGCCGCAGACGGTCGCCGCCGAACTGCGCCGCTGGCGCGAGGAGGCCGACGTCGACGGCATCAACCTCAGTTACATCACCAAGCCCGGCGGCTGGGAAGACTTTATTGAGCTGGCCCTGCCGGAGCTCCGCGCCCAAGGCCTGGTCTCCCCCGCACGCACCGAGGACCAGGACCCTGTAACCCTGCGCGAAAAGCTCTTCCCCGGCCACAGGTACACCCTGGACTCCCACCCGGCCACTGCACACCGCGCCAGGCACCTTAGCGAAGCCACCCGCTAAGCGCCGCCGCCACAACAGATACATCGACGAAAGATACTTCAATGACTGAACAGACCGACGTAGTCGTCATCGGTGCCGGCCTGGCCGGCCTGGTCACTGCCCGTGAGCTCGGCAACCGCGGCCACCACGTGGTGGTCCTGGAGGCCCGCGACCGTCTGGGCGGGCGCCTGTGGACCGATGACCGCCTGGGCCGGAGGCTGGAGATCGGCGGCAACTGGCTGCACTGGACCCAGCCCCATGTCTGGGCAGAGGTCACCCGCTACGGCCTGGAGGTCTCCCGCGGCCCGCGCTCGGAGGAAACGTTCTGGCTGGCCGGCAAGGAAGTGCGCCGCGGCACCCTGGAAGACTTCATGGACCTGATCGACCCGGGCATGACCCGGCTGCTCGAAGACACCATGAAGTGGCTGCCGCGCCCGGACGCGCCGCTGACCAACGAGGACCTGGCCGAGGCCGACCGGTACAACCTGCAGGAAATGCTGGACAAGCTGGACCTCTCCGAGGACGAGCGCAACGCCAACGAGGCCGCCTGGGTGGGCCACTTCAACGCGCCCCTTCACCAGTGCGCCTATGTCAACGCCCTGCGCTGGACCGCCGCGTCGGCCGGGCACTGGCACCTGATGCACGAGGCCTCGGCGATCTTCCGCCTCAAGGACGGCAATGACACGCTGGTGAAGGCCATCGCCGCAGATTCCGGCGCCGACATCCGCCTCAACGCCGCGGTGACCGCCGTCCGCCACGACGGCCGGGGGGCCGCCGTCTCCTACGGCGACGGCCGGGAAATCCGGGCCAGGAAGGTCGTCATCACCGTCCCGCAGAACATCCTGCACAAGCTCGACGTGGTGCCTGCCCTGTCCGACGGCAAGCTCGCCGCCAGCCGGGAAAAGACCGCGTCCCGGGGCGTGAAGGCCTGGATCCGGGTCAGGGGCCCAATCAAGCCGTTCTTCGCCTACTCCGCCCAGGACAAGCCGCTGTCGGTGATCCGCACCGAATTCATCGGCGAGGACGACGCCGTGCTGGTCGGCTTCGGCGCCGATGCGGACCGGATCGACGTCACCGACATCGCACAGGTCGCCGAGGCCATCAGGGTATGGCGCGACGACCTGGAGGTCCTCGAGGTGGCCGGCCACCACTGGATGACCGACCCGTACGCCGAGGAGACCTGGCAGATCCAGCGTCCCGGCCAGCTGACCAAATACCTGAAGGACCAGCAGGCCAGCGAGGGAGCCCTGCACTTCGCCAGCGGCGACATCGCCAACATCTGGGCCGGCTTCTTCGACGGGGCCATCGAGTCCGGCCTGCGCGCCGCCCGCAACGTGCACACGGAACTGAAGGAGGAGAAGCCATGACCGCCACGGCAACAGCTGCCCGCCCGATCGATTCGGACCACTACCGTGCCGTCATGCGGCACCTGCCCACCGGGGTCGCGGCCGTCTGCTCGACCGATCCGGTGAGCGGTGCGCAGAACGGCATGGTCGTCGGAACCTTTGCCTCGCTGTCCATGGACCCGGCCCTGGTGACGTTCAGCGTCACGCACACCTCCACGAGCTGGCCGAAGATCGCAGCGGCCGGCCGGTTCGGCATCAGCCTGCTCTCCGAAGACCAGCAGCAGGTCTGCCGCGCCCTCTCGGCGAAGGGCGGGGACAAACTCAGCACCGTGGCCTGGTCCGAATCCGGCTGGGGAACCCCGCACATCCACGGCTCGCTGGCCTGGTTCGACTGCCGGGTCGAGCAGCAGATCACGGCCGGGGACCATCTGATCGTCATCGCCAGCGTGCTGGAGATGACGCCCGGTGAGGGAACGCCCCTCATCTTCCACGGCGGCCGTTTCGGCAGCTTCCGCGAAACCGCGTGACCGGCACCGCCTGATCGAAACCATCTGATCAAGGAAAACTGACATGGATATCACTCCGGCCGCCGCTCCGGCGGACATCACCCCGGCCTACTACCGCCAGATCCTGGGCAAGCTGCCCACCGGCGTTACGGCCATCACCGGCATCAACGACGACGATGAAAAACTTGGCCTGGTCGTCGGAACCTTCCAGTCCCTCTCCCTGGAGCCGCCGCTGGTCATGTTCTGCGTCGACAAGTCCTCCTCCACGTGGCCGAAGCTGCGCAAGCTGCAGAACTTCACCGCGAACATCCTCGCCGACGGCCAGGTCCCCGTCTGCCGGTCCCTGTCCCGGAAGGGCCCGCGGAAGCTGGAGAACGTGCCCTGCACCACCGGGCCCCTGGGCACGCCGCACTTGGACGGGGCGACCGCCTGGATCGACTGCGTGGTCACCGCCGAGGTCGCCGTCGGTGACCACTACATGGTCGTCGGCGCCGTCACCAACATGTCCGAAGGCAGCGGCGACGCCCTGCTGTTCCGGGGCGGGAAATTCGGCCAGTACCAGCCCATCGAAGTCCCTGTCCCGGAAGAAACAAGGAGCGCATCATGAGCACCCGGCGGGAAACCATCCTCCACGCATGGAACCAGGCCTGGGGCCACGGTGACACGGCGGCCTTCGAACAGCTCCTCGCCCCCGGATACGTCCGGCGGTCCAAGACCGGCAGCGAGGACTACGCCAGCCTGCGCAAGACCATCGAGGCCACCCACGAAGCCTTCCCCGATACCGCCACCGAAATCCTGCACATCATCGAAGACGGTGACACCGCCGCCATCCACTGGCAGACCCGGGGCACCCACCAGGGCACGTTCATGGACGTTCCCGCCACGGGCCGGGCCATCACCGTCACCGGGGCTTCCTTCCTGCGCTTCGAAGACGGGAAACTCGCCGAGGAATGGGTTGTCTGGGACCCGCGGGAGCTGCTGTCCGCACTCGGCATCTGGCACCTGGGCGCCGGGAACTGAAGCGGACCCGCAATCGACCATCAAGGCGGCGGCGCCGCTCCGCCGCCTGCACACACTTTCTTTCACCCAGGAGACGCGACGATGACACTTACCGGACATTCCCTGATCGCCGGGGAATCCGTCACCGGCACCGACGGCACGACCTTCGGCACCAACCCGGCCACGAACGAAAATCTTGAACCGGCCTACACCCTGATCAGCGATGCCCAGCTCAGGACCGCAACTGACGCCGCCGCGGAGGCCTTCGCCTCCTTCAGCAGCCTCGAGCCGGAGCGGCACGCCCGGTTCCTGGAAACCATCGCCGACAACATCGAAGCAATCGGTGACGAGCTGATCGAGCGGGCTGCGGCAGAGACGGGGCTGGGAACCGAGCGGCTGCGCGGCGAACGGGCCCGCACTACCGGCCAGCTGCGCCTCTTTGCCAACGTCGTGCGCGAGGGTGATTTCCGCGGTGTGCGCATCGATCCCGCCCTGCCCGACCGCCCTCCCCTGCCCCGTGCGGACATCCGGCTGCGCCAGATCCCGCTGGGACCGGTCGCAGTTTTCGGCGCCAGCAACTTTCCGCTGGCCTTCTCCACCGCCGGCGGGGACACCGCCTCGGCCCTCGCGGCCGGCTGCCCGGTGATCGTGAAGGCACACAATGCCCACCCCGGCACCTCGGAACTGGTCGGCCAGGCCGTTACCCGGGCCGTCCGCGACCTGGACCTGCACCCCGGCGTCTTCTCCCTCGTCTACGGCTCCGGCACAAGCATCGGCCAGGCCCTGGTCGCCGACCCGGCCATCAAGGCCGTTGGCTTCACCGGTTCCCGTGCCGGCGGCACCGCCCTGATGCGCACCGCCGCCGCCCGTCCCGAGCCCATCCCGGTCTACGCCGAGATGTCCTCGATCAACCCGGTCTACGTGCTCCCAGGCGTCCTCGACGGCGACATCGAGACCCTGGCCCGCCAATACGTCGCCTCCGTCACCGGCAGCTCGGGCCAGCTGTGCACCTCGCCCGGGCTCCTGTTCGTGCCTGCCGGCGAGGCCGGAGATCGATTCGCCGACGCCGTCGCCCGGGCCGTCGCCGGGCACCCGGGTCAGACAATGCTGACCCAGGGCATCGCCTCCACCTGGGAGCAAGGCTTCAGCGCCATCGAGTCCGTTGCCGAGGTCGACCTGATCGCCCGTGGCCAGGACGGCGCCACGGCCAATGCCCCGGCACCGGCGGTCTTCGGCACCGGCATCGACACGTTCACCAATAACCCCGTCCTCCACGAAGAAGTCTTCGGCGCAGCCAGCCTCGTCGTGCGCTACAAGAACGTCGAGGACCTGGTCCAGGCCACGAACAGGATGGAAGGCCAGCTGACCGCCTCCATCCACGCCACCGATCAGGACTACGCCCTCGCCGCGGGCCTGATCCCCACCCTGGAACAAAAGGTCGGCAGGATCATCATCAACGGATGGCCCACCGGAGTGGAAGTCGGCCACGCCATGGTCCACGGCGGCCCCTACCCGGCGACCTCGGACCCGCGCACGACCTCGGTGGGCACCCTGGCCATCCACCGGTTCCTGCGGCCCGTCTCCTACCAGAACTTCCCCGAGCAGCTGCTTCCCGCGCCCCTGCAGGATGCCAACCCCTGGCAGGTGAACCGGCTCGTCGACGGCAAGCCCGAATACCGGTAGCCAGCCCCCGCTCTTCCGGCCCCGGACACCCTCTCGCAACAGTGTCCGGGGCCGGAAATCCACCATCCGAAAGGAACTTCATCCCATGTCCACCATTACACTCGAGGACATCGCGGGCACCCTTCGCACCGCCCGGCAGCAGGGCGAACCCATCGCGGCGCCGACCGAGACCTGGCCGGGACTGGACCCCGACGCGGCGTTCGAAGTACAGAAGATCAACGTCGCCCACGCCGTCGCCAACGGCGACCGTCTTGTGGGTTACAAGCTCGGCAACATCGCCAAGGTCATGCAGGACGCCTTCGGCCTCGACCAGCCGGACTACGGGCACCTGCTGGCCAGCACCTTCGCCTACGAAGGCACCATGCTGGCGAGGGACAGGTTCATCGAGCCATTCGTCGAACTCGAGCCCGCGTTCGTGCTGCGCCGGCCCCTGCGCGGCCCGAACACCACCGTTGCCGACGTCATCAATGCCATCGAGTTTGCTCTGCCGGCCATTGAGATCATCGACTCCCGGGTCAAGGATTGGGCGATCGGCCTTCCGGACACGCTGGCGGACAACGGTTCGACGGGCGCGGTCATTCTTGGCGGCACCCCCCGCCGCGTCACCGACCTGGACCTGCGCGACACCCGCGGCGTCCTGCGGTTCAACGGCCGGGAAGTCATCAGCGGAACCACCGGCAACATCCTGGGCAACCCGCTTGCCGCCGTCGCCTGGCTCGTCAACCGCCTCGCCGACTACGACGTCGCGTTCCAAGCCGGCCAGGTCATACTCCCCGGCAGCTGCCTGCAGGCGGTCCCCGTGAAGGAAGCCGGCCGCTGGTCAGGAACCTTTGAAGGCTGGGGCACCGTCGAATTCGACGTCTCGGCCTGAGCAAGGACCTGGCCGGGTGCGGCCCGCCCTCGGGCCGGCCACACCCGGCCAGCAACTGACCATCCGGTATCCAGCCCGCCCACCTGAAGGACCACGCATGCGCCTGGCCAATATCTCCAACCGCCTGACGCTCATCACTGCGGATAATGAAATTGTCGACGTCCCGCAGGAAACCCGCGGGCGTTTCAGCCCCCGCATCCAGGACTGCTACGACCGCTGGGACGAACTCCTGGAGGTCGCCCCCGCCCTCCAAGGCGCATCCGGCAAGCCCCTGGCCGATGTGGCGCTCCATGAATTTGGCAATCCGGCACCGCACCCGCGGCAGGTCTTCGCGATCGGACTCAACTATGCCGATCACGCAGCGGAAGCCTCCTTGGCGGTGCCCGAAGATCTGACCGTGTTCACGAAGTTTGTCACCTCGCTGGCCGGCCCCTACGGAACCATCTCACTGCCACCGGGGACCGTGGACTGGGAGGTTGAGCTCGTAGCAGTCATCGGCCGCGGCGGCCGGCACATCCCCGCGGGAAGGGCCTGGAGCCACGTCGCGGGAGTTTCCGTAGGACAGGACTTGTCGGAACGCACAATGCAGGCGGCCGGGCCGGCACCGCAGTACAGCCTCGCAAAGTCCTTCCCGGGATTCGGTCCGATCGGACCGCTGCTGGTTACCCCGGACGAGTTCGAGGACCCCGACAACATCGAACTGTGCTGTGCCATTAACGGCGAACAGGTCCAGAAGGGCAGCACCTCGGACATGGTCTTTCCGGTGCCCGAGATCATCGCCCGCCTGTCCAGGACCACGCCTCTGCTCCCTGGAGATGTCATCTTCACCGGTACCCCTCCCGGAGTAGGAGTGGGCCGCGTACCCCGGCGCTTCCTGGCACCGGGAGACGAACTGGTCACTTATATGCGTGGCGTGGGCGAAATGCGCCACCGGATTCAAGCCACGGAACATCAGTAAAGGCAAGAACAGCGCAACTGACAGGCAGGATTGCCCTCGTTACCGGCGGAGGACAGGGAATAGGCCGCGGCATTGTCAACCGCTTTTGGAGGAAGACGCCCAGGTGGCGGTCGTTCAACGCGGGCCCCTGGACGCTGCCTTGCACAGCATCCGGGCGTTCTCGGCATCCAGACGGACCTGAGCGACCCCTCGGCGCCCTCCACGGCCGTCGAGCAGGCGGCCGGGCATTTCGGGGGCATCGACATCCTCGTCAATAATGCCGGCATCGCCCTGCCCCCGATGCGGAATCCCCTACCGGAAACCATCGCCGACAGGCCTGACATCAACTGGTGCTGAAAGCCGTCAAGACCCCTTCCTTTCAAGCGTGCCTGCCGTTGCGACAATGACGGCAGGCACGCTTGAAGCCATGTTCAAATCTCCGTTTCGGCTGGGAACTTCAAGGTTTCCCTGGACATCCTTTGCAGTCAGCAACGCCTCTGCTGCCGCGCCATGCACTACTTCACGAGGCGACCGAAGTCCTAGCTGCCGGGGAGGACCGGCAAACCTTGGGTGGCATAGAAGGCCGCACCGCGGGTGAGGGCCTGCGTTGCCTCGTCCAGCATGCGCCCGTAGTGGAGGAAGGCATGGAGCACACCGGCGAACTCCTCCAGCCTGTGCGGAATCCCGAGTTCGGCGAAGACCGCGGCGAGGGCATGGCTGTCGTCGCGTAGCGGATCGAGCTCGGCCGAGACAATGTAGCAGGGCGGCACACCCGCGGCGAGGTCCGCCGACAGGCAGTCGATGTACGGGCTGCGCAGGTCCGCCGCCGACCGCGTGTACATCGCCGAGTACGCCTCCATGTCCTCGCGCGTCAGGCCGTCCCACGGCCCGCCGAGCAGACGGCGCGACACGGAGTCCGTCAGTCCGTACATGCCGTAATAGAGGAGGAGTGCCCGGATGCCGTCCGCGTTTCCGAGTTCGTCCCGCAGATACAGGTAAGTCCCGAGAGCAAGGCTCGCCCCGGCGGAGTCGCCCGCGAACGCCAGGTCGCTGCCGTCGATGCGGTGGTCCGGGCCGTGGACGCGGAGGTGCTCCACGACCGCGGCGCACTCCCGGATGGCGCTCGGGAAGCGCGCCTCGGGCGAGAGCCGGTAGTCGACGCTCACGACCGCGGCGCCCGTTTCCGCGGCAAGGACACGGCAGATCCGGTCGTGCGTGTCGACGCTGCCCACGAGATACCCGCCGCCGTGGATGTAGACGATCGCCGGGAGGTGGTCCTCCATCGAGGGGAAGTAAATGCGGATCTTCACACTGCCGAAGGGGCCCCCCGGCGCCGTCGTGTCGACGGTCTCCGCCATGCGGGGCCCGCCCTCGTTCCAAAACACACGTTCATGCGCATAATCGGCCCGCAGGGCTTCAACATCGTCGGCAGCAATGGCCGGAGAGCCGGCGGCCAGCCCGTCCTGCTTCTCCAATACGGCCCGCATCTGCGGCGTCAACCGGCTGAGGACATCGATCTTGTTCATGTACGGTTACTCCTTCCTGCTATTTTGAGGCGGCGACGGCGAGGGCTGCGGGCGCAACGACGTCCGCCCTGGCCTTCAGGCCCGCACGGCGGCACCTGAGCATCGAGGACACCGGCGGCCAAGCCGCCGTCGTGCTGTGAATAGGCAGTTACGCGCTGCCCGGCAGGGTTCTCTAAAGGGTTGGCACATTGGCCAGCAACTCGCGGGTGTAGCTGTGCTGGGCGTTGTCGAGAACCTCGTCGGTGCTTCCCATTTCCACGATCCGTCCGTTCTGCAGCACTGCCATGCGCTGGGAGATATGCCGGGCCAGGGCGATGTTGTGGGTAACGAAAAGCATGGACATGCCTGATTCGTTTTGCAGGCTGCGCAGCAGATCGATGATGGAGGCCTGCACGGAAACATCGAGCGCGGAGGTGACTTCATCGCAGACCAGCAGGGACGGGGCGTTGACCAGTGCACGGGCGATGGCCGCACGCTGGCGCTCGCCGCCGCTCAGGTCGCGGGGGCGCCGGTCCAGGTAGCTTTCACCCAGCCGGACCTGGTCCAGCGCCTCGCGCACCCGCCGCCGCCGTTCCTTCCGGCCCATCCTGCCGGACATGAGCAGCGGAACTTCCACCGATTCGCAGATCGTCCGGCGCGGGTTCAGCGAGGAAAAGGGGCTCTGGAACACATACTGGACGCGCCGGCGCTGTTCCGTGGTGCGGGCCCGGGTGCCTGCTGCCAGTTCTTGGCTGTCCAGGCAGACCCGGCCGGAGTAATCATCATTCAGGCCGGCAATGCACCGCGAAAGCGTTGTCTTGCCCGAACCGGATTCGCCCAGCAGCATCATGGACTCGCCCTGCCCCAAGGTGAAGCTGATACCGGCCAGCACCTGGTTGCTGCCGTAGGCCAACTGCAGGTCCGCCACTTCCAGCAGGTTCTGCCCCTCGCGCACTTCGGGTACTTCAGGAGACGGGCGTCCTGCCGGATCGGGGACCACGGCCCGGGCGCCGGCGATTGCGGTCACCCGGCCTATCTGGCGCCTGCCGGCCAGGTCCGGCACGGCGGCCAGGAGCTTCCGGGTGTAGTCGTGCTGCGGCCGGTAGAGCACCTGATCCGTTGGGCCCTGCTCCACGACTTCGCCGGAGAGCATGACCGCGACGTCGTCCGCTACCTTGGCCACCACCGCCAGGTCGTGCGTAATGTACAGGCCGGCGACGCGGTGCCGTTCAGCCAACTGGGCGATGGTCTGCAGCACCAGCGCCTGCGTGGTGACATCCAGGCCCGTGGTCGGCTCATCCAGCACCATCACTGCCGGCCGGCACGCGAAGGCCATCGCGATGCCCACACGCTGCTGCTGGCCGCCGGACAGTTGGTGCGGATAGCGGCGCTGGTAGGCCGGGTCGTTCTTCAGGCCCACTTCGGCCAGCACCTCGGCGGTGCGTGCCCGGCGGTCCGCCTCCGACGATCCGTAACCCTGGATCTGGAGGACCTCCAGGATCTGGTCACCAATCCTCATGGCAGGATTCAGCGACAACGCCGGGTCCTGGGGGACGTAGGAGATGGCACCGCCGCGCAGTTTGCGGCGTTGGGACTCCGGCAGATCCAGCAGGTTCCCGGTCTGCCCGGCACCGGCCAGCTGGACGGAGCCCGCGGTGTGCACCAGCCCCTGCCGGAAGTGTCCCAGGCACGCCAGCCCGGCTGTGGTCTTGCCGGATCCGGATTCACCGACCAAGGCAAGGATCTTGCCCGGCCGCAGCTCGAAGGACACCCCGTGCACGATCTCGTCCCCGGATGCCGTGGCGACCTTGAGTCCCTCCGCGCTCAGGACAGGGGTGGTGGTCATGGTGTCTTCCCGGACCGGACTGCTCATTTGCTTGCTCCCGTGTTGGAGTTGGCCGCGGCGCGGGCCAAGGAATCAGTGATGAGGTTGGTTCCGACCGTCAGGACGGCGATGGCCAGCACCGGCAGCAGGACACCCCAGGGCTGGACGACCAGGGCAATCCGGTTCTCATTGATCATCAGGCCCCAGTCCGCAGTGGGAGGCTGCATGCCCAGTCCCAGGAAGGACAGCGAGGCAACGGCGCCGATGGAGTAGGTCATCCGCAGGCCGAGTTCCACCATCAACGGGCCTGTGATGTTGGGCAGCACGTCCTGGACCAGGATCTTCCACTTCGGGACGGCGTACATTTCGGCGGCGCGGATGAAATCCTCGGTAATCACAGCCATGGTGGCCGAACGCGTTACGCGGGCGATCCGCGGCGCGTGGGTAATGCCGATGACGGCCACCAGGACCCAGCCCTGAGGGCCGAGCACGGTGATGGCCAGCAGGGCGAAGACCAGTTGCGGCAGCGCCAGCAGGACGTCGTTGCTGCGCATGATGATGCCGTCCACCCGCCCGCCCCGGTACGCCGCGGTCATGCCCACGAGCACTCCCAGCGCCATGCCCAGCAGGGTTGCCAGGGCGGCGTACATCAGCAGCCGCAGGCCCCCGCCGAGGAAGCGGGACAACACATCGCGGCCCAGGTTGTCGGTGCCCAGCATGCCGTCGGACTGGAACGGGCGGCCGGCAAACTCGGTGCTGGTGTACCCGGTGGCCCATGGCAGCAGCAGCGGTCCCAGCAGCGCCAGGAGGACGACGGCGGCGGCCAGGCCGATGCCGACCTTCGCCTGCCGCTGCCGGATCAGGCGCCGGAAAAGCCCGGGAGGAGTTTCGACTTCGCGGGCAATGGTCTGTGGTGAATCAATGACGCTCATCGGGCGCCCCCTGTGCGTAGCTTGGGATTAGTCAGGATTCCGACGGCATCGGCCAGCAGGTTGACCACGATGTACACCGCGGCGACCAGGATCGAGAGGGCTTGGACCACTTGGACGTCGCGGTTGGCCACCGCGTCCACGAGGGCCTGGCCAATGCCCGGGTAGCGGAAGAGGAACTCCACCACCACGACGCCGCCGGCCATCCAGGCCAGCTGGATGGCGACCACCTGAGCCACCGGAGAGAGAGCGTGCGGCAGTGCGTGGCGCAGGATGACCTGGCGCTCCGGCACTCCCTTCAGCCGGGCCATTTCCACATAGCCGGAGTCCAGCACTTCGAGCATGGTGGCCCGCATCATCCGGGCGATATACGGTGTGACCATCAGCACCAGCGTCATGACCGGAAGTACCAGTTGGAGTGGGTAGTTCCAGACGGCTTCGCCCGGCGGAGCCATCGTCACCGACGGCAGGATGGGGAACACCGTCGTGGAGAACAGCGTGACAAGCACAATGCCGATGACGAACTCCGGCAGGGCAGCCAGGACCAGGCTGGTACCGGTGACAACGTGGTCCCCGGTACGGCCGTGGCGGAGCGCGCTGTAGGTCCCCACCAGCAGCCCGGCCGGAATACTGATGAGGCTGGCGGCCGTCAGCAGCACCAGCGAGGCAGCGATGCGTTCGCCGAGCAGGTTCGCTACCGGGCCGCCGGAGGCCGCCGAGACCCCGAAGTCTCCGGTCAGCAGGCCTCCCAGCCAGGACAGGTAGCGCTGCCATGCCGGGTCGTTGAGGTTCATTTGCTCGCGCAGGGCGGCCAGCCGCTCCGGTGTTGCCTGCTGGCCCAGGATCGCCTGGGCCGGATCGCCGGGCAGCAGCAGGGTGGCCACGAAGACCAGCACGGACACGGCCAGCAGGATCAGCACGCTGGTGGCCAGCCGGCGCAGGATGATCGCGGTCATGACGGGGTACCTCCTAGCCAGACGCGGCGGAATTCGAAACCGGACAGGGCCAGGCCGGTACGATTAGGCACCAGTCCGGCTACATACTGCTGGTACGCGTCCGCCTGGTTCGCATGGCCCCAGATGATGTAGCCGCCTTCGTTGTATTCGATTTCCATGGCCTTGGCGATGAGTGCATTGCGTTCGGCCGCGTCCACTGTGCCCGTGGCCTGCTCAATCAAGGCGTTGAACTCCGGATGGTTCCAATGCGTCTCGTTGAATGGTGCGGTGGGCAATGTGCTGGCGGCAACCTGCGGCAGGTAGTTGCGGGTGTAGTAGAAGTCCTGCGCAAAGTCCCACTTCAGGTAGCTGTCCCCGAAAAAGGTGGTGGTGTCCACCTGGCGGATCTTCACGGTGATGCCGGCGGCGGCCGCCTGTTGGGCGAAGACCTGTGCCGCTTCCACGGCACCGGACTGAATGGGGGCGGTGACAAGCTCCACCGTGAGCCCGTCAGCGTAGCCGGCTTCGGCCAGCAGTTTCCTGGCTTGGGCAATGTCCTGCACGCGCTGGGGCAAGTGGGAGGGATAACCCGGGTCGAAGGGCGAATACATGTCGTTGCCCAGGCTGCCGTTGCCGCTGAGCACCTGGTCGATCATCTGCTCGCGGTCCACCGCCAGGCGGAAAGCCTGACGGACGCGGACATCATCAAAGGGCGGCCTGTCCACGCGCATGGTGAAAGGCATCCAGGCACCCGTTTCGGACTTGAGGATGCTGATCCGGGGGTCGGCCTCGATGACTTCCAGCAGTGCGAGCGGAATCTGGCCGATGGCGTCCACCTGGGTGGAGAGCAGGGCGTTGATCAGTGAATCGTCGTCACTGAAGTTCAGGATTTCCAGCTCGTCCAGGTAGGGTTCCCCCTCCCGCCAGTAATGCTCGTTGCGGACAAAGACGCTGTTCCGCCCCGGGGAAAAGGACCGGTATTTGAAGGGGCCGGTGCCCACGGGGCCGGCCGGGTCGTAGTCCTCCGGGACGATGCCCAGCGTGTATTGACCCAGCGAATCATCGAACGTCGCGCTGGGACTGCTGAGCCGGAATTCCACCCTGTGCTCACCGAGTACAGCCACTTCATCCAGGATGGCCAGCGCCGCGGCCCCGCTCTTGGGATCGTCCGGATTGACAATGCGCCTGAAGCTGGCCGCAACGTCGCGTCCGGTCATGGGACGGCCATCATGGAATTTCACGCCCCGGCGCAGATCCACTGTCCAAACCCGGGCGTCGGCGGACGGCGTGACCCGGGTGGCCAGCAGCGGTTTGAGTTCGTAGTTTTCGTCCCGGTAGAGGAGCGGTTCGTACAAGTTCACTACCCGGGCAATGTCGGTGGTGCTGACGGAGGAGTGGGCGTCCAGGCTGTCCACCGCACCGCCTCCGGCCAGTCCCACCCGCAGCCGGCCCCCGCGCTGCGGCGGCCCGTCCGGATTGACCAGGACGGCGGCCGGATTCGCCCCGCAGGCCGCCAGCAGGCCGCCGAGTCCGATAGCCATTCCCAGACCCAGCACCCGGCGGCGGGTCGGATGGAGCGCAGCTGCGCCAGGCGGCAGGCTGCGCAGAGAAGATGCTTCCACGGATCCTTCTTTCTCAGAGGGAGCGGCTAGGAGGTGACTTTCCTGCCGATCCAATCCGGTGCCTCGCCTTCGAGGCCGGTTCTGAATCTGCTGATGCTGCCCAGGACGGGAACGGGAAACGGGGTGCTGCGGCCCGAGTTCTGGTCCACGTGCAGGGCCAGCAATTCCTCGGTGGCTATGACCTGTTCCCCGGTACGCATCTCGTGGGCCAGATGAAGCTTCTTCGCCCCGGCACCAACAATCTGAGTGGTCACGGTCAGCTCGGCCCCCAGCCCTGTCTCGGCCAGGTACCGCACGTGCGCCTCAACGGTGTAGAGCGAACTGCCGGCCGCTGCCCGATATGCCTGGTCCATCCCCAACCGGTCCATGACCTGGTCGGTGGCGAAGCCGAAGACCAGCACATAGAACGCCTCCGACATATGCCCGTTGTAGTCAATCCAGTCCGGCTGGACCGCGCACCGGTAGGCTGGCAGTACACCCACCGCCGTACCCGTCATGGCTGGTCCGCCTTGAGCGCCGCCAGCACATTACGGATTGCAATGATCGCCTCGTCCCGTTCGGCCACCAGGTCGGCAACCGACCGGCCATTGGCCTCCTCGTCGCAGCCGGCAATCACCGCGTCGCGCAGTCCGGCGGTCAGCTCCGGCGCATCCAGCCGTGTCCACGGGGACTTCAGGGACGGGCCGAAATGATCGAGCATGTGGGCCATGCCGCCTTCGCCCCCGGCCAGATGGAAAGTGAGCATAGGGCCCTGGATGGGCCAGCGAAGCCCCGGTCCGTCCGTGATGGCCAGATCAATCTGTTCGACTGTCGCCTCGCCGTTGTCCACCATGTGCAGCGCCTCGCGCCACAGGGCCTCCTGGAGACGGTTGGCGATGAATCCGGGCACTTCCCGGTCCATGGTGATCACCGACTTGCCGATGTGCTCGTACCAGGCCGAGGCCCATTTCACAGCTGCCGCCGAAGTGTTCTCGCCGCCCACCACTTCCACCAGCGGGATCAGGTAGGGCGGATTGAAGGGGTGGCCGACCACCAGCCGGGACGGGTCCGTTGCTGCCGTGGCCATTTCCGTCATGCCGTAGCCGGAGGTCGAGGAGGCGATAACGACATTGGGTGCGGCCACCGCGTCAATCTGCGCCAGCAGGGACTGCTTCAGCTCCAGGACCTCCGGCGCGCTCTCCTGCACGAAACCGGCGCCGGAAACGGCCTCGGCCAAGTCCGCATGGACGGTGATGTTGTCCTTCGACGCCGTCGGCGCCAGCCCCAGCTTCGTCAAAGCAGGCCACGCGGCGTCGATAAGCCGGCGCAGCTTCACTTCGGCATCCGGCGAGGGGTCCCACGCCTTCACCCGGTAGCCGCGGGCCAGAAAGTAGGCGGCCCAGCCGCCACCGATGGTGCCGATCCCCACGCAGGCGACCGTGTCGACGTCGTTCATATCCAAGGGCGCAAACTCTTCGGTAGTCATGGCGTCAGGCTTTCTTCTCGAGCTGCAGGATTTCGCGGGCCTCGTCCGGTGTGGCCACCGAGGCTCCGAGGTCATGGATGATCTGGATGGCACGTTCGGTCAGCTGCGCATTGGTCGCCTTCACGCCCTTGCTCAGGTAGAGGTTGTCTTCCAGCCCTACCCGGACGTGCCCGCCCAGCACGACGGACTGAGCCACCCAGGGCAGCTGGTCACGGCCGATGGCAAAGGAAGTCCACTGTGCGCCTTCGGGCAGCATATTGACCATCGCCTGCAGCAGCCCGGGATTGGCCGGCGCGCCGTACGGGATGCCCATGCAGAGCTGGTAGAGCGGCGGCGGGGCGATCAGCCCCTCCTCCACCATAATGTTGGCAAACCACAGGTTCCCGGTATCGAAGATTTCCATCTCGGGCTTTACACCAAGTTCCCGGATGCGCTCGGCGCCCTCGCGGAGCATGTCCGGGGTGCTGATATAGACTTGGCTTCCCTCGCCGAAATTGAGCGAGCCGCAGTCGATCGTGCAGATTTCCGGCCGCAGTTCCTCCACGTGTGCCAGGCGCTCCAGGCCGCTGACCAGATCCGTTCCGGGCAGCTGCTTGGTCGGCTGCCCGGGATCCAGGACCAGGTCACCGCCCATCCCGGCCGTCAGGTTAATGACCGGGTCCACATCGCTCTCGCGGACCAGACGGACCACCTCGCGGTAGAGCGCCACATCGCGCGAGCCCCGTCCTGTTTCAATGTCGCGCACATGGATATGCACCACCGATGCGCCCGCACGGGCGGCCGCGACGGCATTGTCCGCGATCTGCTCGGGGGTGACGGGTACGTGCTCGCTCTTGCCGGTGGTATCCCCGGCACCGGTGAGGGCACAGGTGACAATGACCTTGCGGTTCATGCAGGACTCCCTTGTGGTAGGACGATATTTCGGTCAATAAAACTTTCGATATGGCTGAACATCTGATCCGAAGGCAGGATGCCGGTCAGGACCTTGATGCCCAGGCCGTCGATGAGGCTGGTGAGTTCCATGGCCAGCTGGTCGGAGGGCACATCGACGACTACGCCCGCCTCCTGGCCCTGGACGATCGCGTCCTCCACGGTCTTGTACCAACGCCGATAGCCCTGCGCATGGTTCTCTCTCCCCGACGGATTGACGGCCACGTCAGCCCAAGTCTGCAGCCAGATGGAGAATTCCGCGCTGCCCCGCTCACCGGCCGGAAGTTGGATTTCGATCAGCCGCTTAAGCCGGCGGACCGGATCCGTGATGGAGTGCAGCTCGGCAATCTGGCGGTCAAAAGCCAGCTTGATCGAGTAGCGCAGCGTTTCGGCGAAGATCTCGCGCTTCGTGGGAAAGTAGTAGTGGACGGCGGCCGTGCTCATGTTACAGGCATAGGCGATATCGGCGATGCGTACCGCCGAATACCCGCGGCGAGCCAGGAGCCACCAGGCCGCCTCGATGATCGCACGCCTCTTTTGGGCGTGTTCGTTGTTCTCCGAATGCCTCGTCGGAAGGATCTTCGCTGGCGGTGGCACGGACGGACCGTGCGCCTCGTCTGAACCGGACAGCAGCCAGTTCACCGTCACGCCGGTGATGTCTGCCAGATTGGTCAGCTCCTCCGGATGGAAGCGCCGCGTCCCATTGAGGGCCTTGGAGAGCTTCGTTTCGTCCAAACCCATATGGTGCGCGACCTCACGCTGCGCCATTCCAGAGTTCCGGATAGACATCCGGACGCGCTCTGTGACCTCGATCTCATTTATTGCCATGGACCGAAACTAGTCCACGTTTGCGATTTTAGCAATGCCTTTTAACTAAAAGTCAGAAAATTGCGATTGTCGTGGACCGGCCCCCGCGCTCCCTGCGGCCAACAGTGGCGGACCCCGAAGGCCTAAACAGCCACCCGCCTCTGACTGACGGAAGAACCAGCGGCGGGCCTCTCGGTCTTGATGGTGGCACTCATGGAAAGGCAACATCCTCGACCGCACGCTCGATGAACCATCGGCCTCTATCGCCGACAGTTCAGCTGCTGCGCAGCGCCCGTTAGATCGGACGCCGCGCCGAATGGGGCCAAGGCGATGTCCTGGTTTGTCGCGCCCTCCGTCTCGACGATGGAGGGAGCGGTCAGGCGAATGGCATTCGCCAATATTTCCCATCTCACGCTCATCCGGCCCGGCCAACCCATAGACACGGCCGAACCGAATCTGACCGTTTGTCAAAGAGAGCATCAGGCATAAGCTGCTGGGAGTTCATGGTGCAGGACGGGCGGGCCAGAACCCGGAACCTCGCGGGGACAGCCCCATGGCGACACCGCGCACCACGGTGCCTCCGAGCGGCCGGCCCGGACTGCTGCCCTGGGGCGGCCGGCACTTCTTCTCCACGCAGTCCTTCCCCATGCACTTCCTCGCGCCCGGCCCCATCTCCCTCGGCGGCCTCCGGTCTGGCCGCGCCGCCGGCGGGCGGGATGCGCCCGCGGCGGGTTTCGCAATAGTCTGGCCGGGTGGATACAAGCACCGTGAACTCCGGCGAACAGGTTGATAGGCAGTCGCGCATTCTCGAAGCGGCACTGGGCCTGCTGTCGCGCCACGGCATCTCAGGTGTCAATATGCGCGCCGTAGCACGCGAAGCCGGCGTCGCACTGGGGCTGGTGAACTACTACTACGAAGACAAGTCGAGCTTGATCCGTGCGGCCCTGCACCGGATCGACGAGCACGACCTCATGCTGGTCGCCCCCGATCCGGCCTTGTCCCCGGACGAACAGCTCCGCAAGGCCCTTCGGCGCGTTGCCGGCCCGGAATTCCTGACCACCCAGTACCTGTCCCTGCGCCTGCACCTGTGGGCCCTGGCGCAGGCCGATGAGGGCTTCGCCCTGATTAATGCGGCGGCGTTCGAGCGGTACCTGGACGGGCTCGCGACGCTGATCGGCAATGCCAGACCCGGGCTTTCCCGCGATGAATGCAGGGAGCGGGCAGCCGACATTGTCGTTGTACAAAACGGCATGTGGCTAACAGCGCTCCTTGGCGTAGACAAAGCATCCATCCAGAGGAGCATCGCCCGCACGGAGGAGATCGCCTTCGCCGCTTAGCGGGAAAAGGCCATGGCCTGGGCCGACAAGCCTCAGGAGTCCCGAGGTTCACTTCATCCGGCGGCAGCGAGCGCAATTATTCTTGAACATTTGTTCAACCGCAAGTCTTGAACACTTGTTCAACCTGCACTAATCTGCATCGTATGACCTACGCCACACCGAACGGGGTCCGCGGAAATAAAGCGGGCTTCACGGCCGATCCCCGGTTCCCGGCCCAGGGAACACCCGGCTTGCCCGCAATTCCGGACCATGCGGGCAATCCGCAAAGCCGGGCTTAGGGGAACACGTCGTCGCGCTGTGGCTCGTGGGTCGAACGGAGGGCTTTACCTCCGCGGGGAGCGCATACACAAGTGATGCTCCCCAAATAAATCACTGATACTGACCACCTTTGGATGTGCTAAGCGCGCCCGGGTGCTGATTCCTGCTGCCAGCGTCGGGGTTTGGGCCCTGACGGCGCCAGGGCTATCAGCGGCGCCTCGGCGACTGATCCGCACCAAGCAACCGAGTAGAAGGAGAGTTTGCAGCATGACAGATATGAACTACGATTACGTCATCGTAGGTGGGGGAAGTGCCGGCTCTGTGCTCGCCGATCGCCTGAGCGACGGAGGGACACGCAGCGTCCTGGTCCTCGAGGCGGGACGAAGCGACTACCCTTGGGATCTCTTCATTCAAATGCCTGCTGCCCTGACCTTCCCGAGCGGCAATCCGTTCTATGACTGGCGCTACGAGTCCGACCCGGAGCCCTACATGCACGGCCGCAGGATCGCCCACGCCCGTGGCAAGGTCCTCGGCGGTTCCAGCTCCATCAACGGCATGATCTTCCAGCGCGGCAATCCTCTCGACTACGAGCGCTGGGGTGCGGACCCGGGCATGGAAACCTGGGACTTTGCCCACTGCCTGCCCTACTTCAACCGCATGGAAACCGTCCTCGCCGCGGACCCCGACGACGAACTCCGCGGCCACGACGGCCCGCTGGTGCTGGAGCGCGGCCCTGCCACCAACCCCTTGTTCCAGGCGTTCTTCAGGGCAGCCCAGGAAGCCGGGTACCCGCTGACCGACGACGTCAACGGCTACCGCCAGGAGGGCTTCGCCGCCTTCGACCGCAACGTCCACAAGGGCCGGCGGCTCTCGGCCTCCCGCGCCTACCTGCGCCCCAACAGGAACCGCCGCAACCTCACGGTCCTCACCCGCGCCCTGGTCACCAAGGTCAACTTCAAGGGCAACGTGGCCACCGGTGTCACCTTCCGCCGCAATGGCAAGACCCATGTCGTCAACGCCGGCGAAGTCATTCTGTCCGGCGGAGCCATCAACACTCCACAACTGCTCCAGCTCAGCGGGGTGGGCGAAGCCGGGCACCTGAAGTCGCTGGGCATCCGCCCCGTGGTGGACCTCCCCGGCGTCGGCGAAAACCTGCAGGATCACCTGGAGGTGTATATCCAGCATGCCTGCAGCCAGCCGGTGTCCATGCAGCCGAACCTGGACCTGTGGCGGTACCCGCTGATCGGCCTGCAGTGGCTCCTGGGGCGCAAGGGCCCTGCGGCCACCAACCATTTCGAAGGCGGTGGTTTCGTCCGGTCCAACGAGGACGTCGATTACCCGAACCTGATGTTCCACTTCCTGCCGGTGGCGGTGCGCTACGACGGACAGAAGGCCGATGCGAAGCACGGCTATCAGGTGCACATCGGTCCGATGTACTCCGACGCCCGCGGAACCTTGAAAATCAAGTCCACGGACCCGACCGTCCACCCGTCCATGTTGTTCAACTACCTCTCAACCGAGCAGGACCGCCGGGAATGGGTCGAAGCAATCCACATCGCCCGGGATATCCTCGGCCAGTCCGCCCTGGCGCCGTTCAACGCCGGGGAGCTGTCCCCGGGACGCGAAGTCCGCACCGACGCCGAGATCCTCGACTGGGTGGCCCGCGACGCCGAAACGGCGCTTCACCCGTCCTGTACCGCGAAGATGGGGCCGGCCTCGGATCCGCTGGCCGTGGTGGACCCCTTGGACATGTCGGTCCACGGCACCAGCGGCCTGCGGGTGGTGGACGCCTCGGCGATGCCCTACGTGACCAACGGCAACATCTACGCCCCGGTCATGATGCTCGCCGAGAAGGCCGCCGACCTGATCGCCGGCAAGACGCCCCTGGCGCCCCTGCATGCCGAGTTCTACCGGCACGGGACCAGCCCGTTGGAGCGGGGCGCGCGTGCAGGACACCAGGCAGGACGCCGCGCCGCCGAATCCGAGACCGTCGCGGCGAAGGGCTAGGGCAGCGCATGAGCTTGGATACCGAACTGTCCCTGGCCCCCGGCCTGTACCTCGACGGCGCCTGGCAGGAAGCGTCCGACGGCGGGAAGACAGTCGTGCGCTGTCCTGCGGACGGGCGTGAAGTGGCGGTTGTCGCTTCGTCCACACCAGAGGACGCGGAGCGGGCGATTGCGAGTGCGCGCCACTCGTTCGACCACGGTCCGTGGCGGCGGCTTAGCGACATCGAGCGCGGCGCGGTCCTGCTCCGGGTCGCCGACCTGCTGGAGCGGGACAAGGCTGAATACGCCCGCGCCGAGGCCCTGGACACGGGCAAGCGCCTGGTGGAGGCCGAGTACGACATTGACGACATTGCCGCCTGCTTCCGCTACTACGGAAAGATCGCAGGTCTCGACGCGGGCCGGGTAATCGACACGGGGCGGCCCAACGCCATCAGCCGCGTGGTTTACGAACCGCTCGGCGTGTGCGCGCTCATCGCACCGTGGAACTACCCTCTCCTGCAGGCAGCGTGGAAGGTGGCGCCCGCCCTCGTCACCGGGAACTCCTTCGTGCTGAAGCCGAGCGAGCTCACGCCCTCCACGTCCATCCTGCTCATGGAGACGCTCACAGAAGCCGGCGTGCCCGCCGGCGTCGCAAACCTCGTGACGGGAACCGGGTCGAAAGTCGGCCCTCCGCTGAGTTCGGACCCGCGTGTGGACCTCGTCTCGCTGACCGGGAGCCTGGCGACGGGCCAGACGATCATGGCCGCGGCCGCCGAAACCGTCAAGCGCGTCGCCTTCGAGCTCGGCGGAAAGAACCCCAACGTTGTCTTCGCGGACGCGGATTGGGACGCAGCCGTCGACAACGCGCTGACCGCCGTCTTCCTGCACTCCGGCCAGGTCTGCTCGGCAGGGGCGCGGCTCGTCATCGAGGAATCCATCGCCGAACGCTTCGTGGCCGAAGTGGTGGAACGGGCACAGAAAATCCGGATGGGCGGCCTGTTCGATGCCAGCGCCGAGACCGGCCCGCTCATCTCCGCAAAACACCGCGACCAGGTCCACGCCTACGTCCAGGCCGGAATCGCCGAAGGCGCCGAACTGCTCTGCGGCGGATACATCCCCGACGAGGGGCCGCTCGCCGACGGATTCTTCTACCCGCCCACCGTCCTGGGCAACTGCCGCGCGGGCATGAGCGTGGTGCAGGAGGAGTCCTTCGGTCCGGTGCTGACGGTCGAAACATTCCGGACCGAGGCTGAGGCCGTTACCATCGCAAACGATACCGAATACGGCCTGGCCGGCGCCGTCTGGACCTCGGATGCATCCAGGGCGCAGCGCGTGGCGTCCGCCCTCCGCCACGGAACGGTCTGGATCAACGACTACCACCCCTACGTCCCGCAGGCCGAATGGGGCGGCTTCGGGAAGTCGGGCATCGGCCGCGAGCTTGGCCGCGCGGGACTCGACGAGTACCGCGAGGCAAAACACATTTGGCAGAACATCCAGCCCGGCCCCAGCCGCTGGTTCGGCTCGGAAGGCTAAGACGGGCATTACCAGCCAAGCACCAACACAAGGGGAAACCGGCAGGACTCCGGCCGTGGGCAGCGCCGCCCGCCACCGGAGCAACCCTGCCGAAACCAACACCCGCGCCCGCGCGGGAACCATCGTGCTATTTCGACTAGGAGCTCAGATGTTGGAACCCACAAAGACTGACTCAGGCGGTATGGACGAGTTCGGCTACGCCCAAACCCTGGACCGCAGCATCGGCAAATTCGCCAGCTTCGCCGCCGGAGTCAGCTACATCTCCATCCTCACCGGCGTATTTCAGCTCTTCTATTTTGGTTTCTCCATGGCCGGACCCGCCTACGCCTGGTCCTGGCCCATCGTTTTCGTCGGCCAGCTGATGGTCGCACTCTGTTTCGCTGAACTAGCCGGCCGCTATCCGGTGGCCGGATCGGTTTACAACTGGGCCAAGAGGCTCTCCTCCGGCACCTACGCCTGGCTGGCAGGCTGGCTCCTGCTGATTTCCTCGATGATGGCCCTGGGAGCAGTCGCGCTGGCCCTCCAAATCACGCTGCCGCAGATCTGGTCCGGCTTCCAGATCATCGGCGACGGCACCGGTGAGTACGACTTTGCGGTCAATGGCGTACTGCTGGCCAGCATCATGATAGGTGTCTCCACGCTGATCAACGCGTTCGGCGTGAAGCTGATGACCCTGATCAACAGCGTCGGCGTATTCGTTGAGCTGGTTGCGGCCGTGCTGCTGGTCCTGGCGCTGGGCTGGCATGTGGTCCGTGGTCCGGAAGTCCTCTTCGACACCGCAGGCTACGGCGAAGGGCACCCGTTGGGTTTCTTCGGCGTCTTCCTGATCGGCGCCATGGCATCGGGCTACGTCATGTATGGCTTTGACACCGCCAGCTCCCTTGGCGAGGAAACGAAGGACCCCAAGCGCACGGCGCCGAAGGCCATCCTGCGCGCTGTCACCGCCTCCTTCGTGCTGGGCGGCCTGATCCTGCTCGGCGGGCTGCTGGCAGCTCCGGACCTCAGCGATCCGAAGGTAGGTTCTGCCGACGGCGGCCTGCAGTACGTCGTGCTCTCGGTGCTGGGCGGCCCTTTCGGCAAGGCCTTCCTGGTGTGCATCGTCGTGGCCGTGGTCGTCTGCACCCTGGCGGTCCACGCCGCCGCCATCCGGATGATGTTCGCCATGGCCCGGGACAACAACCTGCCGTTCAGCCGGCAGCTGAGCAAGGTGGATCCGGTCCGCCGGACACCTACCGTGGCAGCCATCGTCATCGGGGTCATCGCCGTGATCCCGCTGGTCGTCAACGTGATGCAGCCGGCGATTTTCACCATCATGTCCAGCATCAGCATCGTGCTGATCTACCTGTCCTACCTGCTGGTCACCGTGCCCCTGCTGCGGAACAGGTTCCTGCGGAAGTGGCCGCTGAAGGAGGAAGCGGCCGGCAAGGCCGGCTTCAGCCTGGGCAAGTGGGGCCTGCCGGTGAACATCCTGGCCGTGCTCTGGGGCGGGGCCATGACCCTGAACCTGATCTGGCCGCGGCAGGAGATCTACAACTCCGTTCCGCCGTTCGAGTGGTACCTGCAGTGGGGCGGCGTGTTGTTCGTTGGTGCCGTCGTGATTGGCGGCGCGCTCCTCTACCGCCTGAAGATCCGCCACCAAACGGGTGTGCTGGTCGAGCACGCCGCGGCCGTCACAGCACATCCGTCGTCGGGCTCCGCCCACGCCGAACCTTCGGCTGCCACCCAACCGGTGTCGGGCCCTGTCCCCGGAGCCACCCTGTCCCCTGCAGGCATTGTCAGTGAGATCCCTGACGCACTGGCAGCCAATGCTGCCATGTCAGAGAAGGGTCCCGGGGCGTAGGTTGGGCCGCTGCGGATAATGGGCACGAGGGCCGGACGGCACCCGTAGCCCTGGACGAGCATCCCTTCGCCAATGTCCACCGGCGGAGGGATGCTCGTCCAGGTGTCTCGGGGCGGCGTCCGGGCCGGTGCTGCCAACGACCACCGCGATCTGCCCGCAGGGCCGGGAACCACCCCGGCACGGCGAAACCACCGGCACCTGCCGGCAAGGCATGCCGCCCACGCCGCCCCGCTGCCGGTAACGGCGCCTGCGCGTCAGCCGCCGTCCCGGACTCCCCGGTCGCCCGGACCAGGCATTTATCAGACATGCCCCAACCGTTCGCCTACTTCGCGTCGGCGAGGACCTGGTCGATCCGGGAGAGGACCTCGGGCCAGCCGCTGCCCATGCCCTGGAAGGCCTGCCGGCCCATAGGGGTGTCAACCCGGAAGCCGGCGTGCTCGAGATGGAGGACGGTCCCGCCGTCGGCACTCTCAAGACGCCACGTCACGGGTGTGTCCAGCTGTCCCTCGGCCAGAAGGAAAGTGATTGACTCCCCCGGCTCCACGGCCAGGACTTCGCACTGCTGCTTACCCCAGGGACCCATATCCAGCGTGAACCGGTGCCCGGCCGTAGGCGCAATGTCGCCGGGCACCCACCAGCGCGCCAACAGGTCCGGGGTAACAAGGGCGGTCCATACCACTGCAGGCGGATATGTGAAGCGGCGCTCGAGCCGGATCGTGTTCTCGGTCATGGCACTTTCTCCTCAAAAAGGTCCGGCAACAAACACCCAATCATGGCACGGACCGGCCCGGAGCCTGGGAATTCCCCCGCCAAGCCGGTCGGGCCCGCCGGTGCCCTCGTCGCGGGACACCGCCACCCGGCCCGCTCCGCGCTCCGGCCGATCACCAACGCATCTGCCAGGTCGGCAGGCAACTGCCTCATAACGGCGCATATGACGGAACGCCGCCTCCCGCAGTGCTTGGGATGATAGCGACGACCAGGCAGGGACCGGTCCCTCGCGGACTCAATCCGTACTCGACATATCGTCAATTACCGGCGCGCTTTTCCTCGCTGAACTCCGCCTTCCCGGCACGGTCAGCAAGCTGCTGGCCAATTCGTTCAACAGCCTGGCAAACAATTGCGGCGGCGCCCGCTGGCTAGCAGATCGGGTCCATCCTCCACGATCCCCTGGACGCCGTCGGCCGGCCGCTCCGGGGCCGGCCGCATCTGCGGCCGGCCCCGGACGCCTCGGTCAGTGCAGGTCGAAGCGGTCCAGCTCCATGACCTTGACCCAGGCCGCCACGAAGTCGTTGACGAACTTCTCCCCGGCGTCGTCACTCGCGTAGACCTCGGCCAGCGCCCGGAGCTGGGAGTTGGAGCCGACGACCAGGTCGACCGGTGTGGCGGTCCACTTCAGCTCGCCGGTGACGACGTCGCTGATCTCGTAGACGTTCTCCTCCGCCTCCGATGCCTTCCACCGGGTGCCCGGGGAGAGCAGGTTGACGAAGAAGTCATTCGTCAGGACCTGGGGCCTGTCGGTGAGGACGCCGTGGGCGGAACCGCCGATGTTGGCGCCCAGGGCGCGCATGCCGCCGATGAGCGCTGTCATCTCCGGTGCGGAGAGATCCAGCAGGTATGCCTTGTCGAGCAGGAGGGTCTCCGGCTGGAGCTTCTCGCCGGGGCGGACGTAGTTGCGGAACCCGTCCGCCCGCGGCTGCAGGTACTGGAGCGACTCGACGTCGGTCTGGTCCTGGGAGGCGTCGGTACGGCCGGGCCGGAACGGCACGGTGACGGTGCTGCCGGCGTCCCTCGCAGCCTTCTCCACCGCCGCGCAGCCGCCGAGGACGATCAGGTCTGCCAGCGAGACCTTCTTGCCCCCGGTCTGGGCGGAGTTGAACTGCTGCTGCACCGTCTCGATCGCCTGCAAGGCAGTCGCCAGCTGCTCGGGCTCGTTGACCTCCCACCCGCGCTGGGGCTCCAGCCGGATCCGTGCCCCATTGGCGCCGCCGCGCCTGTCGGTCTTGCGGAAGGTGGACGCCGCGGCCCATGCCGTGCTGGCGAGCTGTGAGACGGACAGGCCTGAGTCCAGGAGCTGGGCCTTGAGCGAGGCGATGTCCTGCTCGTCGATCAGCTCGTGGTCGACTGCCGGAACGGGGTCCTGCCAGAGCTGCGGCTCGGGGACCCAGGGTCCGAGCAGGTGGGGGCCGACGGGGCCCATGTCGCGGTGCAGCAGCTTGTACCACGCTTTGGCGAATGCCAGCGCGAACTCGTCCGGGTTCTCCAGGAAACGCCGCGAGATCTTCCCGTAGATAGGGTCGAAGCGCAGCGAGAGATCCGTGGTGAGCATCGTCGGCCGGTGCTTCTTCTCCGGATCGTAGGGGTCCGGGATGATCTTCGGGCCGTCCTTGGCCACCCACTGGTGGGCGCCGGCGGGGCTCTTGACCAGCTCCCACTCGTGCTCGAACAGGATCTCGAAGAAGCGGTTGCTCCACTCGGTCGGCCTGTCCGTCCAGGTGACCTCGAGGCCGGAGGTAATCGTGTCCGGCCCCTTGCCGGTCCCGTAGGTGCTGAGCCAGCCCAGGCCCTGCGCCTCGAGGTTGGCGGCCTCCGGCTCGGGGCCGACGTGCGCGTCGGCATCGCCGGCGCCATGGGTCTTGCCGAAGGTGTGGCCGCCGGCGATCAGCGCGACAGTCTCCTCGTCGTTCATCGCCATGCGTTTGAAGGTCTCGCGGATGAACGGTGCGGCCGCGAGCGGGTCCGGATTGCCCATCGGCCCCTCGGGGTTGACATAGATCAGGCCCATCTCGGTGGAGCCGACCTCCTCCGCCATCTGGCCTTCGCCGATGTAGCGTTCGTCGCCGAGCCAGGTGTCCTCGGGCCCCCAGAAGATCTCCTCGGGCTCCCACACGTCCTCGCGGCCGAAGGCGAAGCCGAAGGTCTTGAAGCCCATCGACTCGAGGGCGACGTTGCCCGCGAGGACGAGCAGGTCGGCCCAGGAGAGCTTTTGGCCGTACTTCTGCTTCACCGGCCACAGCAGCCGCCGGGCTTTGTCGAGGTTGGCGTTGTCCGGCCAGCTGTTGAGCGGCGCGAACCGCTGGCTGCCGCCCCCCGCACCGCCGCGGCCGTCGTGGACGCGGTAGGTGCCGGCAGCGTGCCAGCTCATCCGGATCATCAGGCCGCCATAGTGGCCGAAGTCCGCGGGCCACCAGTCCTGGGAAGTGGTCAGGACCTGGATGATGTCCTGCTTGAGCGCCTCGACGTCGAGCTTCTGGAACTCCTCGCGATAGCTGAACGTGGGGCCGAGCGGGTTGCCCGCCGGGTGGTGGCCGTGGAGCACGGAGAGGTCGAGCTGGTTCGGCCACCAGTCCGCGATGGTCCGCGGCCGGTGCGCCTTGGGCTGCGGCGAGTCGATCGCCGGGTTCTCGCTCTCGCTGCCGCGCGAGGTCACGCTGTCATGGGCGATGGGGCACCCACCCTCAACCTTGCGGTCCAGACCCTGGGCGCTTCCCGGGGTGGGGATCGGGGGGTGGTCCTGGCGATCGGTCATGTGCTTCCTTCCATATGGCCGAGGCCGCGGTCGGACTCGGGCATCCGGTCTAGCCCTCCTATTTGACCATGAGCGGACGGTGCGGGGAGAGTCCCCCTGGCGCTGATTGGACAAGACTCTCCCGCGGCGACATCATCCGCCTCTCCACAGCGAAGGGTTCCACGTCTTCAACAGCCTGCGCGTAGTGCAGCGCGAAATGAACGCAGCGGAAGCAAGATGCCACTGGCCGCGCCCGGTACCGGTCCGGACATTTGGGGTTATCGGCCGCTCGTAGAGGCTGGTTTTGCCAGGCCGGTTGCGGCCCGGTCCGCATCCGCATCCGCACCATGGCCCCAGCCGGCTCTGCACGGCGGCAACCCCTGCCCCTGGCCGAAGGTAGCCTCGGCGAGGCACTGCAACGCCCCTACTGCGGAACCTTGCGCGTGCACCTGACGCGAGGCCATCCGGCGGAAACTGTAAGGCTGCCAGAGGTTGCCCAACCTTTGGCTGGTTTTGCTCCCTGCCGTGAGCATCAGCTCCGGTCTTTTCCGTGGGACGGAAACAGGGGACGTGCCTGATCTGTTTCCGGCGTCGGCGTCCGCCCGGCCGCAGAGGTATCCGCCATCTCCTCGAGGGCAGGCTCCCCCATCTGAGCGTGGCGGGGGCGCGATCCTCGCCAAACGTGCGGGCGGTGAGCATGCCGCCGCCCTCCACGGCATGGGTATAGACGCTGGAGCGCTCGGGCGGGGAGACGCCCCGCACAGGCGGATCAGGGCCAGCTGCACGGGCAGCCGGGGCGGATGGGTCTCATGTTCAGTGTTGGTAAACCATGGCTGCAGCAGAATGCAATTGATCTAAAGGGCTTGTTTGCCGATCATTGCTGCTGTAATCACACGTCCGTGCAGAGGGGAGATGCGATGCTGGCGGCAGCTTTGGGCTGGTTGGGAACAGTCGGAACTTTTGTGGCGTACGCCATGCTGTGGAAAGGTTGGCTCACATCGGAGTCGTGCCGGTATGGGGCCCTGAACACGGTCGGCGGCCTGATGGCCGGGACCGCCTGCGCGATCTACGGGGCGTGGCCGAGTGCGGCGTCCAATTTCGCCTGGGCCGCCCTGGGCCTTCACTCCGTGGTCGGCGCATACCGCCGGCGCCGCCTCAAGCCCCGGGTGGACGGGATTCCAGGTCCCGCACCGGTGACCTGCGGCCACACGCCGGGCACCGGGGTCCGGGATCCCGCGGTGGCCGGCGGTTCGCTTGGCCGGGCCGTGCGCGCTTAGGCGATTGCCGGGCCTCAACCGCCATCCTGGCTGCGTGGTCCCGCAACTGCCATGACTACCACTACGCCGAGGGATGGGAATCATGGCTATACCGGGATGTGGTCCGAGACGTTTTGGGTGTCAGGACGGCGGTCGGCGCTCGGCGTACCCCGGCGGCCCCGATCTCGGCGCCACGGCCAGCGTGTCAAACGCCGCAACCGATTCCCGTAGAAGCCGTGCGACTGTGTCCACCGGCATGCTGATGGACCTTCGCCGGTCCAACCGCCGCAGAACGATGCGCCGCGTGCCGAGTCCGGGGACGTCCAGGACGTCGACGCCGTCCTGGACCACGCCGCTCAGCGCCAGGGCGGGTATGACGGCGACACCTTCCCCCGCAGCCACCAGTGCGAGGGCGGTCAGCGTCTCCTGGTACTGATGGATTGTCTCCACCTGGGCACCCGTCGCCCGGCGCAGCCGGCCGATTACTGAGGCGTTGGCTGCCGTGGGCTCGACGCCGAGCCAGGGAATCGGCAGGCGGGCAAGGTCGATGTTCTCGGTGGCGAACAGGGCTCCGGAGGGGACGACCAGTTTCCATGGCTCGTCCAGCAGCGGCTCTTCGGATACTCCGGCGGGAAGCGGGCGTTGCTCGGCCGCCGTCGAATCGAGCTCGACCACCACGGCGTCGAGTTCGCGCTGGCGGAGCAGCCGCATCAGCGCCGGCAGGTCGTCCTCAACGATGCGGATCTGCAGCTGCGGGTACTGGAGGCGCCATTGGGGCAGATGTGGGATCACCACGGTCCGAAGAAAGCTGGTGAATCCGCCCACCCGCACGACTCCTGCCAGCTCTGCCCCGCCTTCCATCCGGGCGCGGGCGACGTTGAGCGCGCGCTCGATCTCCTCGGCAGCCTCAGCTATCGCCAGACCGGCGGGTGTCAACACCGAGCCTCTCGGCGTCCGCACCACCAGGGCATGCCCCGTCTCGTCCTCCAGCTTGTTCAGCTGCTGGGATACGGCCGACGGGGTGATCCGCAGCTCGTCAGCGGCGGCAAGCACCCCGCCCGTGCGGGCAATGGCCAGAAGCACGCGCAGCCGGCGCGGATCGATATCCATGTTCAGTATTCATAAACCATATCTATAGCAACTTCAACCAATCTAAAGGCCGGGGCCACCCATCATTGCAGCTGAACCCACTCGTCCGTGCAGAGAGGCCGATGCGATGCTGGCGGCAACTCTGGACCGCCGTATGGTCCAGGATCCGGAGGACTTCGCCACCAACCCGGACAAGTACCTCGTGGATCTCTGCGCCGCTGAGGAAAGCAGCGAAGGCTTGGCTGTGCCTCGCCGAGCGGCACGGCAGGACACGGCAGGATTCCCAAGAGCCGCAGGACAAATCTACACGGGGTCGCCGGCTCCATTGACCTGATATGTGATCACATATTACAGTGGTGGCGATGAGGGCCACCCCGTGGGCGAGGAACTCCGCGACCACGAAAACGTCGTCGAACCCAATCTGGCTTTTTGCAAGCACATCTCTCCCCAACGAAGAAGGAGAGACCCCATGTCATCAATCCTGAGTGCAAGGAGCGACCGGTGTATGCCACGAAGAACACAACGCCAACTACTGACGACGCCACAGTCGCGGCCTTCAAACGCCGCTTCCTGATCAGGCTGACCGCCGTTTTGATCGGAGGAATGTTCCTGGACGGCTACATCCTCGGGATCATCGGCACGGTAATCGGCACCATTACCACCGAACTGAGCTTCACCCCGTTGTGGGAGGGCCTGATCGTGGCCTCCTCGCTGGTTGGCATCCTGGTCGGTTCACCCGTGGGCGGGTGGCTCGGCGACAGGTTCGGTCGCAAGCCGCTGTTCATGATTGACATGGGCCTGTTCGTCATCGGCTCAGCCCTCCAGTTCGTCGTCCACGAACCGTGGCAGTTGTTCCTGGTCCGACTGCTGATGGGCATCGCGGTCGGCGTCGAATACTCCGTCGGCTGGCCGCTGATGTCGGAGTTCGCCCCCGCCAGAATACGGGGACGGCTGATGGGTCTGACCCTGGTCGCCTTCTATGTCGGGTTCACGGTCGCCTTCATTATGGGCTATGCGCTGACCACCAGCGCCACGGTGGACTGGCGGATCATCCTGGGCTCGAGCACCCTTCCTGCCGTGATTCTGTTCTTTGCCCGCCTCGGCCTGCCCGAGTCGCCGCGCTGGCTGTGGAACAAGGGCCGCCACGACGAGGCCCGCGCGGTGGCGCACAGGTACATGGCCGATGCCTCCGATATGGACGACGTCGAGCACGAACCCGACCGTGCCGAGGGCAAGATCAGGGCGCTTTTCTCACACCAGTATTGGCGGGCCACCCTGTTCTGCTCGATGTTCTGGCTTTGTGCAGTCACCCCCTACTTCGCTATCGCCACCTTCGCCGGGAGCGTGCTGGAGGGCTACGGACTCAGCCATGGACTCGCCGGCGGGGTGGGGCTCTCGGCGGTCGCCACCGCAGGCGTTATCCTCACGGTGGTCCTGATCGACCGGGCCGGCCGCCGCGTCCTGACCGTCCCGCCGCAGTGGGTGTGCTTCGTACTCCTGTTGATCATCGGCCTGTGGGCGGGCGCACCGGCCTGGGTCGTCCTGGCGTGCTTCCTCGCCTTCTCTTTCCTCAATGCTGGATACACCACGCTGACCGGGATCTACCCCGGGGAGGTCTTCCCGACCGAGATCCGCGGGATTGGAACAGGGTTCGCGACCGCAGTCAGCCGCGTAGGGGCCGGTGCCGGAACCTTCCTGCTGCCCTGGTCCATGGTGACCTACGGGCCGCAGGCCACCATGCTGATCGCCGCCGGGATCACTCTTGTCGGTGCCATCTTGTCGCAGTGGCTGGCTCCCGAGACCAAGGGGAAGACCCTTACCGAGACGGCTGCCGGGTTCTCGCACTAACCGACGCCGGCGCCTGTTGTACTGTCCCGGGAAGTCTGTGACACGGGACGGGATAGACGCAAAACGAGGACCTCCGGTTGTCAGCTGGAACCTGTCGGGAACAGTCACACATTCCTCCAGGAGCCCGCTAACGCGATTGTTGCCCCCGCCACACCCGTCTGCGGCGAGGCACCAGGTTGCTTGAGTCCGACGGCGGCATTACCTGCCCGGCGCACAAAGGGGCTTCCGTCCTGGAAATTGCTCCAGATACAGCGCACAATCCGTATTGGCTTCGAGCCGCGGGGGAAGCTACGGCCGCCCAGGTAGCAGTCGAGCGAATGACTCCAACCCGGCTGGGCGCTCAGACACCGCGCCTGGTTGGCGAAGCCGCCCGGGAACGAACCCCGGACGCCTCGACCAAGATCGGCAGCCAGGCGCAAAGCTTCTAAGTCCATCGAGCCTAATTCCGCCGTAGGGACCGCCCAAGTCGCACTGCCCGCCAGGCACCGTCAGCATTCGCTGCGGCCGGTTGGAACCGTTCTACACTTCGTCTTGGAGGCCCCGCGGGTAGGCGCTCATGAGACCGGCTGACACAATCCAAACGAGGCCCACGGCGCCCACAATGACCGCTCCCCCGAACCCGATGGCTGCAGCGGCCAAGGCTGCCCCCGCTGCCGAGGCGCTTACTCGCAGCCCTGCGCTGACCGTGAATACCTGCGACCTGAGGTGGGACGGGCTGTGCCGGTTGCGCAGGAAGAGCATTGCTGCCGCCGTGGATGCAGTGAAGACACCTGATAGACCGATGGCAATGATGGTCCACATCGTCCCGAGATCGAATGCGGCCGCGATGGTCAGCAACCCCGTGGCGAAGAAGCCGGCCATCATGACGTACTGGGGGCGGTGCCGTGTTGGGCGGGCTGTCTCGCAGAGGGCGCCCAAGAGGCTGCCAATGGCGAAGGAAGTCATTACGGCGGCCCCCTCGCTGGGTGATCCGATTCTCTCGATGGAGAGTGCAACTGCCGCGACAGCCAGGCCGCCCTGGCCGAGTTGGGTCAGGGTGGATGAGGCGGTGACGACGGCCAGGGGCCGATGACTGAAGATTCTGCGCAGACCTGACTTGATGGCCTGCCATGGCGAGCCCCCGGCCCGAACATGCGGGCGAAGACGGACGGCGCGTACTGCCAGGGAGCCAAGGGCGGCGGCGGCCGCCAGAACCCAGAGGGCAACCTGGGCTGGCAGGAATGCGGCAATAATGGCTACAAGGGCGGGTCCGCCTACTGCTGAAACGTTGTAGGAGAGAGCGTCGTAGGCGAAGGCCCGGCGGACGTCCGGAACAGCACCGGCCACGAAGCTGGAGAGTCCGCCCATGTAAAAGGGAGACACCGCCCCAGCCACAATCAGGAAGGCCAAGACAACAGGCAATGGGAGCTGGCCGACGAAGGCGGTCACCGCGAAGGCTACGGCGGTCAGCGTCCCCGCCGCCGCGACCAAAAGGCCTGGCCGGCGCGCCCGGTCCAGGGCTGCGCCCACCAACGGGGCAGCCAGGACGCTTGGACCCAGCGAGGCAGCAACCAGAAGACCTCCGACCGCGACGTCATTCATCTGTTCCACGGCCAGGATGGGAAGCGCTACAGCCGCTCCGGCACTCGCCATTCTTGGTGGAACAGAAGCGGCGAGATATCCGAACGCGCCCATATTTTATTGAAGATCCTTTCACGCCAAGTCTTATCCGGAACCGAGAAATTCGCGAAACCGATTGCGGGTTCTGGTAGGCCATGAAGATGGCGGGGAGAGATGACAGGAGCGCAGATACCCAGATCCGGGATCGGGGTACCTGCGCCTGCACTTACACCGAAGCTTCGACGTCCCCGCCTGTTGGGTCGTTGTCCAGGTTCCTGAGGCTTGCAGAGTCGAACTGCGGGGCGCATTCGTCCTGGGAGGAGGGGGCCCAGATGTCGCCGACCGTGAAGCCATTGGGGAAGGGGTCGTCCGGGTCGAGCACGTGGGTGCTGAATCCGGTGATCCAGGCCTGGCCGCTGAGCCTGGGAACGACTCCTGGACGGCCGGCGATGTGGACTTCGTCGACCAGTTCGCCGGTGTAGACGGTGCCCAGGAGTCCTTCGTGCCGGAAGGTCTGGTGGAGCCCGAGTTCGCCCCTGGCATGCAGCGTGGCCATTTTGGCGCAGGTGCCGGTTCCGCAGGGGCAGCGGTCGACTCCTCCGGTCCAGGTGGCGGGGTTGTCAAAATCAACGGGGCCGCTGGCCACCATGACGGCGTTCTTCCGGTCGGCGTTGGGGTTGTCGGTAATCCCGGACAGCTGGGAGATGGTGATTCCGATGCCCGGGTAGTCCGGGTGTTCCACCGGCAGCTGGTCCTGGGCCGCTTTAAGGATGAGCGCCGAGATGCGGGTGATGTCCCGGCCCCGTTCGGGCACCAGCTGGAGGGAGTCGAACTGCGCGGCGTCGGCGATGACGTAGAACATGCCTCCCCAGGCAACGTCGACCGTCACCTTGCCAAGCTCCGGGACGTCGATGACGGCGTCGAGGTAGACGGCGAAGGCCGGGACGTTCTCGAACGTGACCTGCCTGACCTTGCCGTTGCGGCACTCGGCCTTAATGGCGATGAGGCCGGCCGGCGCTTCGAGTTTGAACTCCGTGAAAGGCTCCTGCATCGGGATCATGCCGGTCTCGAGCAGGACGGTGGCCACCGCGATGGTGTTTCCGCCGCTCATGACCGGGTACTCGACCTGTTCCATGATGATGAAACCGGCCGCCGCGTCGGGGTGCTTTGGCGGGACGATCAGGTTGCAGCACAGCGGCGGGTAGCCGCGGGGTTCGCGCAGCATCAGCATCCGCAGCTGGTCGTCGTTCTGCTCGAGCCACTTCATCTGCTCGTAGACGCTGTTGCCGGGAATGTGGGGCGCTCCCCCGGTGATGACGCGCATGGGTTCCCCGGAGTGGGTCTCCACCGCGTGGATCATCCGTCGAAAAGTCATGCTGGCAGCCTTCCTGGTTGTATTCGGGCCTGGGTGCGGGCGGCCGCGGGTGTGGGGGCTTCGATGCGGCGTCAGCGGGACTCGGCGGCTTGCCGCAGGCGCTGGAGGATGTCCGCATCCAGATCGATGTTGTCGGGCAGTTCGGTAAGTTCCAGGGCCGGGAGGCGGACCCGGTGCTCGTCGCGCAGGACTCCAAGCTGTTTGGACAGGCGCTCGACCGAGCCGGCGAAACCGGCCGGATCAATACCGAGCAGGAACACACCGATGTCCGGCGGGGTGGAGCCGCGCTCGAAGGGGGCGGCGTCCAGGGAGAACGAGGCTCCCGAGAGCGTTGCGAGGATCTCCACCAGCAGGGCGATGTTTCCGCCGCGGTGTCCGCCAAAGGGCAGCAGGGTTCCTGCCAGGGCTTCGTTGGCATCCACGGTCTGTTCCCCGTTGGCGTTGAGCGCCCAGCCCGCCGGGATGGGCTCGCCCGCCTCGGCGGCACGCCGGATGTTAACGAAGGCGGTCGAGGAGGATGCCTGGTCGATGACCATGGGGAGCATGCCGGGCCTGGGGATGGCGTACGCCAGCGGATTGGTCCCCAGGATGCGCTCCGGGGCGCCTCCGATGGACATCAGGGCGGGGCTGTTGGCCGCGGCCACCGCGATGCAGCCCTGCCGGGCCAGGCGGCGTGCGTAGTACCCCAGCTCACCGCACGTGTACGAGCGCCGGATCCACAGCGCGGCGATCCCCGCCTCCCGGGTCGCGGCCAGAAGGTCCCCGAGAGCGGCTTCGAAGGCGGTCTGGGCTGGCCCGTTGCCGGCGTCGACATCGATCACGGCACGCGCGGCGCGGCGGACACGGGGCTGGGCGCCGGCAGCAATACGGCCCTGCCGGTAGCCGTCGAGATAGTCGAAAAGATGCCCCACACCGACGGCCCGGTTGCCGACAAGTTCCGCTTCGACCGTGGCCCCGGCCAGGATCCGCGCAGCCTGCTGCCCGGCACCGGCGGCCAGCAGCGCACGCTCGCACAAGGCCTCAAGTTCTTCGCTCTTAATGGTGCTCACTGGAACTCCAGTCCTCTCATCCGACGCGCGTAGGGGTCGCCTGGCTTCCGCAGGACAGCAGCCAAGCCAGATCGGATTTCTTCGGCAACCCGGTATGCCTCGTCATACGCACCATGCGAACCGGCCGTTTCGGAGGTGTAATCACCTGCGAAATGCAGGTTCCCAATCCGGCGCTGAAGATGCGGCAGGGCTTTATGCCTACCTGGGGAAAGCACCGAAAAACAATGCTCCCAGGTCCCTGCCGCGACGCCCACAACCCGATTGCGAAGCTGCGGCGCTACCTCCAGGAAGTCGTCGATCCATGACTGGATCTCGCACTTATCGTCCTGGAACCCGGGGATGAAGCCCGCTGAATTGCCATAACAGGTGAACCGGACAATTCCGTCTTCCGGCGCAACGCCCGGCATCGGGTTGATAATCGCGTCAAACCGCTTGCCCACCGTGGAAACAAATGACCACTCCAGGAGATCCGGCAACCCTTCCACATTCACGGCAATTGTCAAAGTAGAGCTGCCAGGCGTCTGTGCCGCCTGAAGTGCCTCGCACTTCCAGTCGGGCAGGTCCGGGCATATGGCTGCGACCTTGGGGGCCGGTACGGTCACGACGACGTGCCGTGCCCGCAGCACCCTTGCCTGGCCGCCCCCTGAGGCAAGGACCTCATAGTATTCACCCCGGTCCTGCACCCTGTTCACGCACACGCCGGTGTTAACGGCGGTCCGGGCGCCTGCATTGGCGGCAAGTGCACGCGGCAGCTCCTGCATGCCGTTCAGCGGATAAAGTCTGTTGTTATCCTCGTGGGCGATGTAGCTGGCAAGGTATCGAAGGGCATATTTGGCCGACAGCTGTGATGCGTCGCCGACGGATCCCCCGCGCACGGCCGATTCGATGATGCTGCGGACAGGTCCGGGCAGTCCTTCGAGCCTGTCGGCCACTGTTTCGTAGGCGAGATCGGCGGCGCTGTTGGCGATGGTGCCGTCCGATACGTTGGCCTGATACTCCTGAGCCAGCGAGTCCATGAAGGCCAAAAGCGAGGCCTTGGAGGCGGGCGACAGGGGCAGGCCCTCAACCACGCCGGCATTCGTCCTCGCCACGGACGTGGTGCCGTCTATATGAATGCCGTAGGTCTGGGGATGAAACGGGACCGTGGCCTGTCCCAATTCCCGGGCAAGTGTTTCTGCTCTGGTCCCCCGGTAGATGAACATGGCACCGGTGTTCACCGGTGCGCCGGAGAGTTCGAGGCTTTGCGTGCGTCCGCCGATGTCGTCTGTGGCCTCGAGAATTTGAATGTCGAGGTCCATGTCCCGCAGGCAGTAGGCAAGCGCCAGGCCGGCGGGTCCTGCTCCGACAATCACCAGATCATGCAGTTCGGTCATACTGTCCTCAATCTTTGGGCTGGTTGTTGCTTTGCGGCCTATTGAAGTTGCTTTCCGGCCATGACGGCGCACTGACGGACTTGGAGGGCGCCAAAGAATGTCCACGACCAGCGATCAGCGGCAGTATGTCCGGATACCTTTGTACGCGTCGTGCATGTCGGCTGCCCCCAGAGCCGCCCGTGGCAATGCCGAATTTCGATCCCGTGTGGCCAAAGGCGCGGCGCGGTCAGGAATCCGGACGGGGGCCAGCCAGCGCCCCGGGCGCAGCACCGGTTGCCCGACACTAAGCGCAGTCCCGAAGCGGAGGCTTCCATCGTGGTGGTTCGCTGCAGCATGGCAATCCTGTTCAATAGATGCGCTGTCTGCCGCTACGAGTTGGGCTCGACTACTGCGCAATGCGCTTCAGATTACCCATTAGATATGTGATCACACAAGAGGCAATTTATGGCCCTGCGACCTAAGGCAGCGAATAAAGTCTTCGGCAGCAGGCGAGTCCCCGAAGTTGCGGGCGACATGCATCTCGGTCTGCGGCCTATTGGACAAGGGCCGGGTGGTAACGCCGGGCATCTGGAAGCGCCTCACGGACTCCGGTAGAACGGAAATGCCAAGACCTGCAGCAACGAGGCCAAGGACGGTTTCCTGGTGGATGGCCTGCTGCACAACGTGCGGAGGAGTCTGGAGGGGGTCGAACAGGCCAAGGACCCGGGACACGAAACCGGGCATGAGGCGGTACGGGAACAGAACCATTGGTTCGCCCTCCAGCATTTCAGGCCGCACTTCGGCGGCCCTGGCCAGGGGATGGGCGTCCGGCAGGACGGCAACGAGGTCCTCTGTGCTCAACAGTTCGGTTCGCAGCCCGGGAACATAGCTTGGATCGCGGATCAGCCCCAGATCAAGCTCGCCGTCGAGTAGCTGCTCGATCTGCTCCCCACTGGTCAATGGACGCAGGACGAGACTAACCCGGGGGCGCTGTTCCCGGAATGCGCGGATGGCCTCCGGGATTGTCGTATAGCTCGCCGAGCTGACGAAGCCGATACTGAGCTTTCCACTCCGGCCCGCAGCAACTTCGGCCACGTCCCGTGCGGCGTCATCAAGATCGGCTACAGCCCTCTGGACCCGATCCCGAAACGTCTGGCCTGCCGCAGTCAGGCTGACCCGTCTGGTTGTCCTGTCGAACAGTTGAACCCCGAGCTCGCGCTCGAGGCGCTGGATGGCCACCGTCAGGGGCGGCTGCGTGATGTGAAGTCTTTCCGCGGCCCGGGCAAAGTGCAGCTCGTCTGCGACAACCAGGAAGTAGCGGAGTTGCCGGATTTCCATCGGGACTCTTTCGTGAAGGAGCAACAATATCGATATAAATAATATTGGACTCAATGCTAGTCCGGGTGGGTTACTGGAAACAGAAGGGGATACGCAAGACGATTCCCCCATTCCATTCCAGAAGGAGCCATCATGGAATCGACCCAATACGCCGTCATCGGGGCGGGGCTGGCCGGAGCCGCCACAGCCTGGCAGCTTGCCAGCCGGGGCCACGAGGTCACACTGCTCGAACGCTCAACTCCCGCCAACGATGCCGGCAGTTCTCACGGATCAGCGCGCATCTTTCGGTACGCCTACCCGGAGGAGTTCTACACACGCCTTGTCCAGGAGGCGAAAAACGGCTGGGATGAGCTGGCCCGGCTCAGCGGCAAGGAGCTCATCACCCCTGCGGGCGCCGTCGACTACGGCGCCTTACGCCAGCCCGAGCAGCTGGCAGGGGTGCTGGAATCCTGCGGCATCGACCACGAGTTGCTGAGCGCTGAGCAAGCGCGGACCCGGTGGCCGCAGATCGCCTTCGACACCCAGGTCCTCTGGCATCCGGGCGCGGGAGTAATCGATGCCCATGAATCCGTATCCTCCATGGTGGACCAGGCCGTCGCTCACGGCGCCCAGCTGCTGACCAACTGGGCCGTCGACTCCATTGTCCAGTCCGACAGTGGCTACGTCCTGACGTCCTGCGACGGACGCTCACTGGCGGCAGGCAACATCGTCGTTGCCGCAGGCGGCTGGCTTCCTTGGCTGCTCGGATCGCTGGCGTTGCCATCGTCCTTCATCGCCCAGATGCCCTCCCTCGAAGTCCGCCAGGAGCAGGCCTACCACTTTCCCTACGCGGATGCTTCCGACACCGCCTACACGCCGTGGCCGACGTTTATTCACAAGCGCGCAGGCTGGCAGGCATACGGCCTGCCGGGAGGCCGGGACGCCGAATTCCGCGGCCAGAAGGTGGCCCAGTACAACGGCGGCAAGATCCTGCCCTCGGCCGCCGAACAGGATGGCCGGATTGATCCGGAGAACCGCCGCCGCGTGGTGGAGTACGTGGAGAAGTACCTGCCCGGCCTCATTCCGGAACCCTACGCCGAAACGACCTGCCTGTTCACGAACACACCGTCCGAAGACTTCATTCTCGACCGCGTCGACGGCATTACCGTTCTCTCCCCCTGCTCCGGCCATGGTGGGAAGTTTGCCCCGCTGATCGGACAACTTGCCGCGGATCTGGCCACCGGTGCCGGGTCAGTCCCCGAGCAGTTCCGTCTTGCGGCGATCGGTGCCCGCTAATGGCTCCGGACGTGGAGACCACCCCCCCGCCGGCGGCAGTTCCGAGCGCAACAGTCACCGGCCTTCTGGCTGAAATCGCAAAGACGGGTGCGGACAGCCAGCGTGGCGGCTACACGCGGCCTGTCTTCTCCACGGCTGAAATGGATTTGCGCAGCTGGTTCGTAGACCAGGCCACGAAGCGGGGCTTGGCGGTCGAACACGATCCCAACGGCGGCATCTGGGCATGGTGGGATGTTCCCTGGGGCGACCGGAGCAACAGCCTGGTCACCGGCAGCCACCTCGACTCGGTGCCCGGCGGCGGCGCATTCGATGGCCCGCTGGGTGTGGCTTCTGCCCTGGTGGCCGTCGATATCCTCAAGTCCAGGCTGCAGGCGCCGTCCCGGCCGCTGGCAATTGTTGTATTCGCCGAAGAGGAAGGTTCGAGGTTCGGCGTCGCGTGCCTTGGGTCGCGCCTGACGACCGGTGCCATCGATCCGGACAAAGCCCGCAGCCTGAAGGATCCCGAGGGGGCTACGTTCGCGGAGGTAGCCCGGGCGAGCGGGGTTGAGCCGCGTTTCATTGGGCGGGACGAGGAACGCCTGTCCCAGATCGGCGCCTTCGTAGAACTGCATGTGGAGCAGGGCCGCGGCCTGATTGACCTGGACCGCCCGCTGGCCATCGCCTCCTCGATTATCGGGCACGGCCGGTGGCGCTTCAGCCTGCATGGGCAGGGCAACCACGCCGGAACGACACTGATGAGCGACCGGCGGGACCCCATGGTCGCGGCCGCCAGGATCGTCGTGGCCATCCGTGACACCGCACGGAAACAGCCGCATGCGCGTGCCACGGTGGGGCGCCTGCAGCCGGTACCGGGAGGAACGAACGTGATTGCCTCCCGGGTCGATTTCTGGCTCGACGTCAGGCACCCGGACGACGCCGTGACTGCCTCTATCGTTGAGAGCATCCACGAAGCTGCACGGCTGATTGCGGCGGACGAGGGCTGCGCGGTCGAGATGAGTGAAGAGTCCCTCAGCCAGACCGTGCACTTTGATACGGGCCTGCAGCAGGCCCTCGAGCGTGCCCTGCCTCAGGCCCCCGTCCTGGACACCGGTGCAGGGCACGACGCAGGCGTGCTGTCCCCCTATGTTCCAACCGCAATGGTCTTCGTCCGGAATCCCAGCGGAGTCTCGCACTCGCCTGAAGAACATGTCCTCGACGAGGATGCTGAGACCGGTGCACGTGCCCTGGCTGACGCCCTTCAAAGCATGATGGGCTGAGCGCCACAAAGGCACCCGCGTCACTGAGGCGGCGCGGGTTCCTTCCCACCTGGCTGCCGGCCACAACCGCAGCCGGAAATCCTCCCCACCCCACAAAGCCAAAGCGCCCGGAGCTTGCGGTGTGGCGTTCGTCAACGACGACAGCGCCGAAGGCTCCGCTCAGGAAAAGGACACACCTTTGAATCCCGCCGCCCCAGACCTGTACACCGTCCATGACACGAGCGAGGCCGCAACCCGCAACGTGTGGCGCATGCGGGAAGATCTTTGGGAGTACCTTTCGTATACGGCCGACAAGGTGGGAACCGGTCTGGCCGCGGAAGCGGAAGAACATCTGCACAGGGAGATGCTTCAGGTACTCAAGCGTCTGGACCTGGTCGAGGGCTACTGGGCCCACCCCGGCCTGGCAGCAGTTGAAGAGCTTCGCCAACTGATCGAAGAACGGGACTTCGCGGCCCTCGCGGAGGCTGTTGAGGCCATCAAGCACTATCGGCGCCGGACGCCGGAGGGCTCGCCGAATGCCTTTGCAGACGGCGCCGGCGACAGGGGCGGGCAGCGGCAGGAGGGCCGTCCGCGCTTTGAGGTCCTGCTCGTTGACGACTGTTCGCCCGAAGACGGAGCGGTTTTTGTCCAGGACATGTTTCGGCAGAGGCGGCCGCAGGACCCCTTCATCTATGACATCAACATTGTCCCCAGCTTCGAAGACGCCATCGCCGCGCTGCTGCTGAACGGTGACATCCAGGCCTGCGTGATCCGGCCCGGGTTCCAGACCCGGTCCCGGCGCCCCCTCGAAGGAGACATGCGCGAGTTCGTCGCCAGGAACTCGCCCCAGGATCTCGACCCCGGCCGGCCCATCCAGCGAATCCTCAAACTCGCGGAAAAAATCGCTGAACTGCGGCCCGCCCTGGACCTGTACCTGGTCGCCGGGGTTTCGATCGAAAAGCTGGGCGGCTCACTGACCAGCCACTTCAGCCGGATCTTCCTCCGCGCAGACAGCCTGGAGTTGCATCTGTCGATCCTGCAGGGCGTGAACGCCCGCTACGAGACGCCCTTTTTCACGGCCATCCAAAACCACAGCAGACGCCCTGGGGGCGTCTTCCACGCCTTGCCGGTATCCCGCGGCGGCTCCGTCTCCAGTTCGAAGTGGATCAAGGACATGGAAGAGTTTTATGGCCTGAA
Source organism: Arthrobacter sp. GCM10027362 (assembly GCF_042679445.1). NCBI lineage: Bacteria > Bacillati > Actinomycetota > Actinomycetes > Micrococcales > Micrococcaceae > Arthrobacter > Arthrobacter sp. GCM10027362. The sequence goes on along the minus strand of NZ_JBHTML010000002.1, from coordinate 50,876 downwards.
CCTTCTCCTGGCGGAAACATCGGCCACCTCCGGAGGCCTCGATTCGCTGCTTGACCCCCACGGGTCCATTCGTGAAGCACAGCGCCTCGCCGCGCGGGCGTTTGGTGCCCGCCAGACGTTCTTTGTCACCAACGGGACCTCTACGGCGAACAAGATCGTCCATCAGGCGATGGTGGCGCCCGGCGACGTCGTTCTGGTGGACCGTAACTGCCACAAGTCCCATCACTATGCCCTGCTGCTGGCAGGAGCCAAAGTTGCCTATCTTGAGGCGTACTCCCTCAACGGGTTTTCCCTGTACGGCGGCGTGCCCCTGAGACGGATCAAGCAGATGCTGCTCGACTACCGGCGTGCCGGACGTCTGGACGAAGTGAAGATGCTGGCGCTGACCAACTGTACCTTTGACGGCATCGTCTACGATGTCGAACGAGTCATGGAGGAATGTCTGGCCATCAAGCCGGACCTTGTCTTCCTCTGGGACGAGGCATGGTTCGCCTTCGCAGGATTCCATCCCATATACCGCCGTCGTACCGCCATGGCCGCAAGCCAGGCCCTTGAACGGAAGTTCCGCGACCCCTCGGTGCGCGAGCAGCACCAGGCGCAGGCGGCGGAACTCTTTGACCCCGCAACCGGGGAGCCTTGCGACGATGAGCTGTGGCTGGAGACGCGGCTCGTCCCCGATCCGGCCAAGGCCAGGATCCGCGTGTACTCCACCCAGTCCACGCACAAGACGCTGACATCGCTGCGGCAGGGATCGATGATCCATGTTTACGACCAGGATTTCGCCGGACTGAGCGAAGAGGCCTTCCGCGAGGCCTACATGACGCACACCTCCACCTCTCCCAACTACCAGATACTCGCGTCTCTGGACGTCGGCCGCCGCCAGGCCGAGCTGGAAGGCTGCGAACTCGTACACAAGCAGGCCGATCTGGCGGCCAGCATCGCCGAGGCCATCGAACACCATCCGCTGCTGAAGAAGTACTTCAGGATCCTGAACACTCTTGAGCTCGTGCCTGCCGAGTACCGCAAGACCGATTCCCCCACGCCCATGCTCGACGGCCTCTCACGAATGGCCGAAGCGTGGCAGAACGACGAGTTCGTTGTCGACCCCAGCCGCCTGACGATGTATATCGGGGCCACGGGGGTGGATGGAGACACCTTCCGGCACCGGTACCTCATGGACGAGCACGGCATCCAGGTCAACAAGACCTCGCGGAACAGCGTTCTGTTCATGACAAATATCGGCACCTCCCGCAGCTCCGTCGCCTACCTGATCGAAGTGCTGGTCAAGCTCGCAGAATCGTTCGAGGCAGCCACTGCGGCCCTCAGCCCGCGCGCCTTGGCCGCACACAGGGCGCACATTGCCAGGCTTACCCAGGGCGCTCCGCCGCTGCCGGACTTCAGCAGCTTCGCCGCCAAGTTCCGGTCGGACGCCGTCCTGCCGGATGGCTGCCTGCGGACCGCGTTCTTCGAGACATACACGCCGGATTCCTGCGATTACCTGACGGAGTCAGCTGTCCGGGAACGGCTGCTCCGGGGCCAAGAGGTCACATCGGCAGCGTTCGTAACCCCCTACCCCCCGGGCTTTCCGGTGCTGGTCCCCGGCCAGCTGATCACCTCGAACATCCTGGACTTCATGGCGGCCCTGGGCACCCGGGAAGTGCACGGCTACGACCGCGAACATGGCTACCGAGTGCTGCGCACGGCAGGCCTGCCGGTCGAGCCCTGAACGGCGGTGCCGCGCGGGCACCGGCCGTAATTCGTCAAGGTATACGGAAACATTCGCGCCTGACATCGCGTCTGCTGGACCAGCAGCCGGCCGGATTACCGCTTCCCGAGGCCGCGCCCTGGTAATGGCGGGGGTGTAAAGCAAGTGAGCTTCAGCGTGACAATTCTCCAGGCCAGCGTGCGGGTGGCTAATTGTCGTTCACGGGAATGAGCCCGCTCGGGGCCGCAGGGCTGTTCACATGTCAGCTTTGCGCCTCTCCCTGTTTCTCCGGGCGCAGTTTGGCCTGCTCCACGAGTTCGGTGATCCAGGGCCGGTGTCCGCGGTGGAGGACCATGCCCTCGGGCAGGTTATGGACCGTGGCGCCGGTACCGGCCGCATCGATGGTGACCGGTCCGGCGCCCGTGGGCGCGTTGGTGATGTGCAGGTCGCCGAAGGACTCCGGCAGCACCGGGTCCAGCCACAGGCCGCCAAGGGAGACGTACGCGTCAAGGCGTCGTGGACCGGGCCGAACCACAGGCAGCGGCCCATGTTGGAGGCACAGGCGTCCGGAATGCGTCCGGGCTCCAAGGCCTCAGTGCCGCGGACCTGCCCAGCGACGGCACCGCTAGCTCCGCGGGCTACTTAGGCAACAGGCCTGATCAGTTTCATTATTTCTGTGCACGAAATAATGTGATCACAAAAAATATTGGACCTCGCTTATTCGATATGGCTTACTGGAAGGAAACCAGCAGCTGGCACGAAAATCCCGAAGGAATTGCCGGCACCGGGTCTGCGAAAACACCGTCCGTCGACGGGGCGCTCCGGCTATCCGTGACCCGGGATGGCATCTTCTCTACCTTCGGACGATGCCTGCCCGCCTGCATTGGTCGACTAGCAGCCGTTTCCTGACATCCGTTCGGATCAACTCCGCAATTCAAGGACCCGTTGGACAATGACTATCGATGCCTCGACCTCAATCCGCAGCAGCCATGAGTCGGTTGGTCTGGGAACCGATCAAGACAATCCACTGACCAATGCCAGGAGCCAACTCGAAGCGGCTGCCCGGACTCTCGGCTTTGACCACGGGATGCATCAAATTCTCGCAAATCCCAGGCGCGAGATGATTGTTCAAATCCCGTTGCGGCTCGACAACGGCGGAGTTGAAGTATTCACGGGTTACCGCGTCCAGCACAATTTCTCCCGCGGGCCCGCCAAGGGCGGGCTTCGTTACAGCCCGCATGTTTCATTGGACGAAGTCCGCGCTCTGGCCATGTGGATGACCTGGAAATGCACCTTGCTGGACGTTCCCTACGGCGGAGCGAAGGGCGGGATCACCATTGATCCCAGGCAGTATTCCCGCGGCGAGCTCGAGCGGCTCACCCGGCGCTACACCAGCGAAATCCTTCCAATCATTGGCCCCGAACGTGATATTCCGGCTCCGGATATTGGAACAGACGAGCACACCATGGCCTGGATGATGGACACCTTTTCCGTTGCCAGCGGGTACACCGTTCCAGCCGTAGTAACAGGTAAACCCGTGAGCGTGGGAGGAAGCCTGGGGCGCTCGTCCTCCACGTCCAAGGGCGTGGTGCACATTGCTCTGGCAGCCCTGGAGCACAAGGGCCTGAACCCGGCCCGCTGTACCGCTGCGATCCAAGGCTTCGGAAAGGTCGGCGCAGGAGCGGCCGAGCTCTTGGCCAAGGCCGGGGTTCGCGTGGTTGCGGTCGGTGACCAGTACGGTGCGGTCTATTCAAGCAAAGGACTCAATATCCGTCACCTCGCCGAGCATGCAGGCCGAACTGGAAGTGTGGCAGGCTTTGCGGAAGCGGAACCGGTTCCTTCCGAAGCGTTGCTGGAACTGAACGTTGATTTGCTTGTACCGGCAGCTGTCGAAGGTGTCTTGAACCGGATGAACGCCAGAAAGGTGCAGGCGAAGGTTATTGTCGAAGGTGCCAATGGTCCCACCACAGCCGATGCCGACGCAATATTCCAGGAAGCGGGAACATTGGTCGTGCCGGACATTCTTGCGAACGCCGGAGGCGTCATCGTCTCCTACTTCGAATGGGTCCAGGGAAACCAGGCCTACTGGTGGACCGAGGCAGAAGTGGACGAGCGGCTCGAACATCGAATGCTTGCCGCGTGGCATAACCTTTTGGAAACCCAGCGAAAACTGGGTCTGACCCTCCGGGAAACCGCGACCGCCACCGCTGTGGACAAGGTCGCCAAGGCGCATAAAATCCGGGGGCTATACCCCTAGCGCAGGCCTGCACCCCAGCGCCGAATAATCCGCCGATCATACCGATTATTGGCCGTATCCGGGCAAAATTGCGGCGTGCAGGGCAATGGCTTTGACACCGATTTTGTGGATCAGCACTACGGCCCTATTTTTGAGAAAGCTAAGGAAATGGAAGAAATCACCACGCTGGAAAGCGCAGATTTTGCTGCCGGCGGCCTGCTGGCAGCACACGGACCCCAGAGCCTGCCCCGGCCTGCCTCGGTTAAAACCTGTCTGGATGGAGCCGATTTCCTGGAATGCCCGTTCTGCTGGGGACCGGAAACCGACTAAGCCGTCTCCAACCGTCACTCTTCCCCGGGTCCGCGGCAGCCCGGGGGTCAATACGTCAGCAGTTTTGCCGGCAGTTGACCTAAGGCAGCCCACCGCATCCCTCTCGCCTTGCGGCTGGCTGCCTCTTCCAACGCGGGGCTGCAGATCCGCCGCCCACCCCGGAAGACCAGTTTCAAGACACGATGGCTTCATGAAATCCTGGTAGGCGGCCCACGCGTTGGGCGAACCGGACGGCCGCGAGGCCGGCCGACGTCGATATGTCCCGGTCGCTGGTTTCCTAACCCGCCCCAGACCCGGTCGATGGAGGGGCCTCCCCCAAGCCGCAGTGCCCAAAGCGTGCCCCGGGGGGGAGGCGGGCAGCGCACACCGGGCCGGACAGTCGATGCACGGGCCCGGCTGAGGATATACGTTGCGTTCCTGGTTGTTTCGATGCACCTGTTGGTCGAGAAGGCGTTCGTCTGTCAGCCGGGGCGGTTCTCGGGTCGGGGGTCTGCCATGCACTGTAGGTGGCCAGCATGGCTGTCACTTCTGCCCCGTCACTGCGCCAACTGTCTTGTCAGATTGCATCTGCCCATCCCGGTCCGGGGGATCAAGGTTCCAAATGTTGCTCGGGGCTCCCTGGCTGTCCCGACATCCAAGCCGTCATCGGACAGGAGCAAGCGACGCTCCCCCATCGTCGAAAGCCAGAGCCAAAAAACGGACCGGTCACTTGCGTGGCCGTCGATGGTGCCGAGGGCCACAACGTTGTCCCCTGAGGTGACGGCTACAGTTCCACCGCTGGTCACGGAGTGCCAGGAGGAAGGGTCCCATTCCCTGGTATCAAGGCCGGGAGGGGTAAAAGCAGGCTGAATTGGCATTCTGTGTCCTGTCCTTCTACTAGCTTGGGCAGTTCCGGGCACCTGCATGCAACACGGCGCCCCGGCCTGTGGTGCCGGATCAACTCTCTGCGCCAAGGGTTTCCAAGGCGAGGAGGTCCTGAATGGTCTGCCGACGACGGATTAACCGCGTGTGGTTGCCGTCGACCAGCACTTCTGGAATCAGCGGCCGCGAGTTGTAGTTGGAGGACATGCTCGCGCCGTAAGCACCGGTGTCGTAAAACACGACGATGTCCCCGACTTCAGCCGCCGGCAGCGGTATGTGCACCACTTCCCCGTCTTCGGACTGGGTGAATACGTCCCCGGCCTCACAAAGGGGGCCGGCGATGACGGTGGGTACCGGCGGCCCCGACCTGGGCGTACCGTCCGGCGTCAGCAGCCTAACGGCGTGCCGGCTGCCATACAGGACAGGGGGCATTAGATCGTTAAATCCTGCATCCACCAGCAGGAAACGGTTATGTCCCATCAACTTATGCGCGCGTACCTCCGTGGCGAGGATTCCCGCCCCTGCACCGAGGAAACGTCCCGGTTCAATTTCCAGACGGACGGCGTGGCCAAGGTCCGAGGCGATTTCCTGCCTGGCTGCGTCCCAAAGCCTGAAGTACTTGTCCGTGTCCAGTTCCGGTTGATCCGGACCATACGGCACGGACAGGCCTCCTCCGGCAGATACCGCCCGGATGTCCCGGCCGCTTCGCCGTACCTGATGCACCATGGCCCCGGAGACCTGCTCGAGGTGCGCGTAGTCCACGCCCGAGCCAATGTGCATGTGAAAGCCGACCAGGTCCAAGCCATAACGGTCGACGAGGCGAAGGCTCGCTTCGAGATGTTGGTGCCAGATGCCGTGTTTACTGTGCGCTCCACCTGTATTGGTCTTGCGACTGTGTCCGTGGCCGAAGCCCGGGTCGATGCGGATCCAGATCGGATGACCGGGTGATGCGGCTCCAAGTTGCTCGAGCATCTGCGGAGACCCTGCATTGACGGGCACGCGAAGGTCGACCACCCTCTTGAGAGTAGAGCGGTCCAGGATATCGGCGGTAAGGACGATCGGCTGGTGGGGTCCGGTTGGTCTGTACCCGGCTGTTAGCGCACGTTCGATTTCCCCACAGGAGACCGAATCGACGAGGACGCCTGCGGCACGCATGAGCCTGAGGATGTGCGTGTTGGAGCACGCCTTCTGCGCATAGCGGATCACGTCGAATTGGCGCAGCCGGTCGATCTGCGCGCGGATCCGGTCGGCGTCGTAGGCCCAGACCGGTGTGCCGTACCGGCGAGAGATCTCGATGATCCTCGGACCGTCGAGGCAGGCGGCAAAGGTGCGGGCATATGCTGTTGTGCGGTCACCGGTCATGGTTGTTTCCCGTCAGGCCGCGGAAAGGAAGACCCATGCAACGCGGTCTCCTCTGTAGGTTGGCATGATGGCGCCCTCGCCGAACATCGATGCGGAGCTGATTACTGCGGACGGGGCCCACCAGCCGCTCACCGGGCAGTGCGTCCCCGTGGATGCACTGAGCCGCCTACGGGAACCGCTTACCCCCAGCGGCGAAGCCAGCCGCTTGACTTTCTTCATCTGGATTCCTTCCTGCACGCTTATCTGCAGGCCCCACGACGTCTACCAAATCGAATCCGCGCCTTCTGCGACAAAGGTCTTCTTAGATCTTCCTGAAGCCTGCCGGTGATCGGCGGCGGCCGGCGGGTTGTGCCGCACTGCAGCTTGTTCCGCCGGTTACCCCATTCGTGCAGGATGCTCCCTGTCCCGGGTGCGAAAACGGTGGTCGTGCATATACAGCAAAGGGCGGCTGGAGGATCCAGCCGCCCTTTATCCGGTTGCTGAAGCCGACAGCTCCTGCTAGCCGGCGGGCGAAGCGTCTACGTTGGCTGCCAATCCGGGCAAGCCATTATCCTCAAGTGCCTTCTTCAAGGAGCCGTCTTCGCGCATGTTGGTCACGATTTGATTGACCGCGTCCCGCAGCACGGTCTTGTCCTTATTGACAAGGACGGCAGTGCGGGCGGCTCCAACCGACGCCTGGATCCTCTGGTCGGGCTTGAGTTCGGTGACCGTCAGCTTGGAGTCCTTGTTGTTCTTGAGCAGCTGCTGGGCGGCGCCGTAGGTCATCACGCCCGCTCCGACGCGGCCATTCTTGACGTCCTGGTAGACGGCGTCCTCGGTGGCGTAGAGCTTGACCTTGTCATTGCCCAGCGTCTTCTGCAGGTCTCCGACCCAGAGGTATCCCTGCGGGGTGCCGACCGTGCCCCCGCTGATGCCGTCGATGGTGTCGGCGCCGTTGGAGGTCAGCAGGGCCATCTTGTCCAGGTAGACGGGGTCGCTGATGGCGAACTGCTGCGCTCGCTCTTTGTTGATGTACCAGTTACCGGCCGAGAGGTCGACGCTGCCGTTTTTAACTGACTCGATGATGGCAGTGAAACTGGAGGTCTTGGCATCGGGCTCCAAGCAAAGGTCCTTGGCAATCCTCTTGAGGACCTCTCCGTCAACGCCCGACAATGATCCGCCCTTCATGGAAACATAGGGCGGGTATTCGGCAACGGCGGCGGTGAGCTTGCCCTCGTTCGCGGTTTTCACACCGGACACTACGGGCTTACAGTCGGACGGCACCGCACCGCTGCTGCTCGCCGTGCCGCATGCCGCCAAGGGCAGAATCGCGGCGATCATCAGGGTGGACAGTTTGATTTTGGACATTGGAACTCATTCCTGGAAGGTTGGCGGAGGTTAACGGGTCTTGCTGTGCACTGCATCCACGAGCCGGGACACCACGATGGACAGGGCCGCGTAAATAAGACCGGCCAATGCGAAAACACTCAGGAACTCGAAAGTCACCGAGCCAATCTGGTAGGCGCTGTTCAGCAGTTCCGGAAGGGCTATCGCGTACCCGAGGCTTGTGGCCTGAAAAACGATGACACTGTATGACATCAGCGGGGGGACGATTGCGCGGAAGGCTTGGGGCAGGACGATGTACCGGGCCTCGTCTGCCCAGTTCAGCCCCAGGCTCTGTGCGGCTTCGATGTGCCCGCGGGGAACGCTCAGGAGGCCTGCGCGGAAAATCTCACTGGTGTACGCGCCGGTGTTGACGGCGATGCCCGCAACGGCGGCTGCGAATGACTCCAGCACAATGCCGGAGTCGGGCAAACCGAAGTAGATCAGGTAGAGGACGACCAGGAGCGGGATGCCCCGCCCAAGTTCGACTACCACGATGGTTACCTGCCGCAGGAACCGGGAGCGTGAGATCATCCCGAACGCGAACAGCAGCCCGAGCGGGAGGCCCAGCAGGAGGCTGAGACCGGTCACGGCGAGGCTGGTTTGGAGGCCGGTAAACAGGCCCGGCAGCCACTGAATCCACTGCTCAAACATGATCACACCGCGCTTCTGATTCGGATGAAGCTGTCAGCCTTGCGGGCGAGGACAGCCATGGGGATGCTGACGGTCAAATAGACCAGACCAGCCGCCAGGAAGATGGGCAGGCCGGGGTTTCCCTGCTGGTTCAGCGTCAGGGCCTGGAAGGCGATATCGCTGACTCCGATGACCGAGGCGACGGCAGAGTCCTTCAGCAGCCCCACGGCGTAGGATGCCGACGGCGGGAGGGCGACCCCTATGCCTTGGGGTGCAATAACACGCCAGAACGTGTCACGGCCTGAAAGTCCGAGCGCATTGGCCCCTTCCCACTGTCCCCCCGCCACGGCTTGGATTCCTGCCCGATAGTTTTCGGCCAGGTAGGCGGTGGAAACGGCTCCGAGCGCGAGGCAGGCCGCCAGCAGCGGCGGCAGCGTGATGTACCGGCCGAGGCCGTAGAAAAGGACGAGCATCCAGGCAATCGGGGGGATGCCGCGAACAATCTCGATGTAAGCGGTGGCGAGCCAGCGAAGTGGCGGAATGTCGGAGATTCGTGCGAGGGCAACGGGTACGGCGCACAGGGCGCCAATGAGGAAGGAACCGACCGTGATGATGACGGTGGTACCCAGCCCCTGCAGCAGGAACGGAATTGCCTCGATCACCGCTCCAGCACCGCCTCCAGGAACTTCTTCGTGCGCGCCTCACGCGGGGCGTCGAAGACCTCCTCGGGAGGGCCCTGCTCGACGATCCGGCCGTCGGCCATGAACACCGTCCGATCCGAGACACGCCGTGCAAACGACATTTCGTGGGTCACGACGAGCATCGTCATGCCGGTTGCCGCCAGTTCCTGCATGACCGCGAGGACTTCCCCGCCAAGTTCAGGGTCCAGCGCCGAGGTCGGCTCGTCGAACAGCATGATGCTTGGCTCAAGCGCGAGGGCGCGGGCGATGGCGATGCGCTGCTGCTGCCCGCCGCTGCACCTGCCGGGGCGGGCGTCGGCCTTGTTCGAAAGGCCCACCCGGGTCAGCAGCTCCATTGCGCGGGCCTCGGCCTCATCGTGCGACCGGCCGAGGACCCGTTCCTGGGGCAGGGCCACATTCCTGAGCACGCTGATGTGGGGAAAGAGGTTGAAGGACTGGAACACCATGCCCACCTGGCGCCGCAGCTTCATCAGCTCATTGCGCGTGGGCTTGGATGCAACGGCCACGGCGGGCCGGCCGTCAATGAGCAGTTCCCCGCCCGAGGGCGTCTCCAGGTAGTTTACACAGCGCAGAAGCGTGCTCTTGCCCGCCCCGCTCGGCCCGATGAAAGCGACGACCTCGCCTGCCCTTACGTCCAGGGAGACGTCCGAGAGCACCGTGTGGCCGTGGAACTCCTTGTGGATGTTTCTCAGTTGCAATTGGGGCACGCCCGCTGGGGTGCTGCAAGCGGCCGTTCCGGCGCGGTCTTGTCGGTTCTGGTTCACTGGCTGCTCATCCTCCGGGTGTGCGCCGGGCCGGCGCGTGTATGAGGGGGCAGGGACGGCGGCCCCTGCGTGTCTTACTGATGGCGGGCCGGTTCGTCATCCGGCTGGTCCGAAGCGGCCGAATGTGGTCGGCCTCACAGCTAAAATGTAATCTGTTATCACATATCAGGTCAAGGGTTTTCGGTAACAGCGGCGTAAATTCTTCGCCCTATGCCGTCCTGGCCCGCGGCAATGCAAAGGAATCGCATGCAAGACCGGCCCCCTGCCCGCATCGTCCGCCCGCAGCAACTTGTCCCGTCGGCCTGGGCCAATGGCAGGGGCCGCACGCGGGTGATCAGCAGGCGGCCTGACGTGGCTGCTGGAGAAACTGCCGGCGGCTTCATCTGGAGGCTTAGCCTTGCGGAGCTTGAAGCAGACGCCGATTTCTCTACACTGCCGGGTATTGACAGGGTTTTTGTATTGGCGACCACAGGTCCGGTCATCATAAACGTGGAAAGTATGGCTTCTATTCTCAAGCTGGGCCAGGCAGCCCGATTTCCGGGCGAAGCATCGGTGACTGTCACCCTGCCGGCGGGATCGCCCCAGCTGGGCTTGAACCTGATGACGCGCCAGGACAGTTGTACGGGCGAGCTAAGCGTTGAATTCCGGGACGGCGAGGTTCACCTTGACCCGGACGAAGGCGTGATATCAACTATGGTTCTTGCAGGCCGCGCGCGGCTCATCGACGGACGGACACTTAAGGAGCTTGACACCCTGGTCATGGGAGACGAAGCACAGCGGCTCACGACACACGGTGCACTTCTGGCCACCGCTACCGTGCTGGGATGCTAGTTGAGTCAAAGTAACACTGGAATCCTCATGTCCTCCGTCATGCACCGCGCCGGGGCACTTGTTTCGACCTTCGTCCAACTGCGCGTGGGACGTGAGGACGTTTCCGCAGGCATAAGGATATGCGTCACACTGTTCGCGGCGTGCACTTTGGTGGCCGTCTTCCAGAGGCCGGACTTGACGATATTTGCGGTGTTCGGTGTTTTCCCCGTGATGTTCGGACGCGGATATCCAGGACGCAGAGGCAGAGCCGCTGCCGAACTCCGGGCTGCAGTGATGGTCGCGTCCGGCGTGCTGCTCGGCGCCTTCCTGAATGCCGCCGGAACGCACCCGGCCGAGTTGGTCCTTTGGGAAACCTTCTTTTGTGCGGGCGCCTGCCTGTATACATTCAAGATCCGCAGTACTCCCCCGGGGCCGTTCTTTGGCCTGTTCGCCTTCGGGGCCACCGCCTCTGCCCCGACCCAAGCCGGGACCTCTGGTCCGGTGATCGTCTTTGTCCTGGCCGCAACTGCTGCAATATTGGGCGGCATGCTGCTTCGTCCGGAAACCCGTGTCGACAACAAAGGAGGTGGACAGGCCCGGTGCCGGTCCGCGGCCTGGACATCCCTGATTTCGCATGTCTGTGCGGTGACCCTGGCCGGCCTGCTGGCTCAGCGGGTCGGCGCCCAGCATGGATACTGGGCAATGGCATCGGCTGTGGTGCCGCTCTCGGCCGTCGGTTTTACCGGCATCGTTGGACGCGGGCTGCACAGGATGCTGGGTACTGCTGCCGGCGTGCTGCTGGCAATCCCGGTATTCGCGGTGCTCCAGGCGCCCGTGGCCTTAATGGCCGCAATAGCGCTGATGATGTTTCCCACCGAGATGTACATGCGCAGAAACTATGCGCTGGCTTTGGCCTTTTTCACGCCCTTGATCCTGGCCATGACGGCGCTGGTCGATCTTTCCGGGACCGATGGGGGACAGCTTTTCCTTGACCGAAGCGTGCAGACGCTGATGGGGGCCATAGTCGGGCTGGGTGTGGGCGTTGCAGCTGAACTGGCCCTACCGCGTCGAATGCCAGGAGCCTAGGCCTGTCCTGTGAATCGTCCGGCAGCTGATCAACGCGGTCCTGCTCAACCTGCGAACCGGGGCGCCACCGGGGCGCCGTGGCGGGATCTGCCCGAACGCTACGGCCCTTGGAAGCCTGCCCCGGGCGGCTGCGCAATTGGTGACGCGGGCACACCGGGAGGCCAAAGAGCGTGATGCCTGCGACGATCAGCATTGTCAGGTCCGAGGCGTAAATGACCCGCTGCCGGCGGCGGTCCGAGGGTGATCCTCCGACGAATCCGCCGAGGAAGATACCAACCACAGCCGAGCTAAGCATGGATACACCCTGATTCTCGAGCCTGTGCGGCAGAATCCAGGAGATCCAACTCCCCCTATTGTGTGATTTGTGATCACACAGTAAGGTGTTACCTGCAGCACTCGAAAGAGAGCTGGGCCACAGACTTGGCGACCGCACCCACATCCAAGGAATGGCCGGACCCGCGGCCTAAGCACATGTGACTATCAGGAAGAACCCCCATGCCAAACCGCCTTCTCCTGCACGTTGCAGAGAACAAGAGACTCGAAGCCATCGCAACGCGAAACCGGCTGACCCGCCCCATTGTGGACCGGTACGTCGCCGGCCAGGGCCTGGACGAGGCCTGGCGGGCCACGAAGGCCCTCAACCAGGCCGGGATCGACGTCAGCCTCGACCTTCTGGGCGAGTCCGTCCACGACCTTGCCCAGTCCCGCGCGGCGACCGAGGAATACCAAGGCGCCATCGAGAACATCAAGACCCAGGCCCCGGGGTCAACGGTTTCCGTCAAGCTTTCCCAGCTCGGGATTGTGATCGACCCCCAGGAATGCGCGAACAACCTCAAGATGCTCCTCGCGGCCGGCGCGGCCAACAACGCCGTCGTCGAGGTCGACATGGAGCACAGCTCGGTCGGCCGGGACGAGCTTGCCGTCTACAAGAGCATCCTCCCCGACTACCCGCAAACACGGGTGGCGATCCAGGCGTGCATGCGCCGGACCCCCGGGGATCTCCTCTCCTTCACCGACATCAAGCCGAGGATCCGGCTGGTCAAGGGTGCCTTCGACGAGCAGGGTGAGGACGCGCTCCAGAGCGCCGAAGAGGTCACCGAGCAGTACAAGTACCTCTCCCGCTGGACCCTGGAGAACCTGCCCGACCCGGCCTTCGGCACCCACGACGACACCTGCATCGAGGTAGTCAAGGAACATGCCCGCAGCCTGGGGCTGGACAAGCGGTCCTTCGAATTCCAGATGCTCTACGGCGTGCGGCGGAACCTGCAGGAAGAACTCGTCCGGGACGGCTACCGGGTGCGCGTCTACCTGCCGTACGGCACGCAGTGGTACCCCTACCTGATGCGGCGGATGGCCGAGAAGCCTGCGAACCTCCTGCTCTTCCTGCGCTCCCTCGTCGGAGGCTGACCGTTCCCGCCGCGGTTTATTATTGAGCTTGGATCACAAATCACATAATGAGATCCAGCCGCGTCCAGCCGACAGAACGGAGTTCTCCATGGGTCTTCAGATCGCAAACCCGGTTACCCCCACACTGGTGGCTGACCAAGTGTATGAGGTGCTGGAGAACGCCATTCTGACGGGGTCGCTCGAAGCCGGGGCACCGCTGCGTGTCCGGGATCTTGCCGCCATGGTGGGCACGAGCGTCATGCCTGTGCGGGAGGCGATCCGCCGCTTGGAAGAGGCAGGGTTGGCCACCCGCGCCCCGCACAAGGGCGCCGCCGTTCGGAAGTTTACCGTGACCGAACTCATCCATATCTACGACGTGCGGACCACCCTCGAGGTCCAGGCGGCCACAATGGGGGCGCCGAACGTCAGCAAAAGCGACGTCCGCCACATGGATGCGGCATGCAAGCGGATGCAGAAGGCGGTCGATGACGGCCGGATCGTCGACGCACTGAACCTGGATGAGGAAGTCCTCAGGACCCTGTACAAGGCCTCAGGCAACCCGGTCCTGGTGAGCATAATCGAACAGCTCTGGCTCCAGTGCCGTCCTTACAAGGTCATCGGTGCGTCCGAAGCCGCTGCCAAAAACGACAGTACGCTCTGGACACCGCAGCCATCACTCGTCCAGGCCCTCATGGCCGGTGACACGGCCGCTGCCACCACCATCACGGCAGACTCCCTCGCCAGCGCACGCCGCCGGCTGGAGCTCCGCCTCGAGCCCCACTAAGCCCAACGACGGGACCGTCCGCGCTCCCGGCCCATCCCATAGGAGAACACCAGAAAATGTCTACCCAGTCAGTCAGCCTTGCCGGAAACTTCAAGGTGCCCACCCCCTGCAACGAGCCGTCCCGCGAATTCCGGCCCGGTTCCCCCGAGGCTGCCGCGGTCAAGAAGAAGATCGCCGAGGTAGCGGCCGGCGTCCGGGAGCTGCCGCACGTGATCAACGGCGAACGCTCCCTCGGCGGCGGGCTGCGGGACGTCGTGGCGCCGCACCGCCATTCCCAGGTGCTGGGCCGGATCCCGGCCGCGGACGACGCGGTGACGCAGTCGGCCATCGATGCGTCCCTGGCCGCCCAGCACGACTGGTCGCGCACCCCCTGGTGGGAGCGCGCCGCGATTTTCCTGCGCGCCGGAGACCTCGCCGCCGGCAAGTACCGCGACGAGCTGGTAGCCACCACGATGCTGGGCCAGTCCAAGACGTTCCACCAGGCGGAGATCGACGCCGCCAGCGAGGTAGCGGACTTCTTCCGCTACAACGCCCACTTGGCCCAGCAGATCTACAACGACCAGCCCCCGGCGCTGCAGGGCGAGGCGAACTACCTCGACCAGCGGCCGTTGGAAGGCTTCGTGCTGGCCATCACCCCGTTCAACTTCACCGCGATCGCCAGCAACCTGCCGACCACCGCGGCCCTGATGGGCAACACGGTCGTGTGGAAGCCGTCCGAGAAGTCGGCCCTGAGCAGCGACGTGCTGATGCGGATGTTCGAAGAGGCCGGCCTCCCGCCCGGCGTGATCAACCTCGTGCACGGCTCGGGCCAGGAAGTCTCCGACTACGCCATGGGACACCGCGACTTCGCCGGCCTGACCTTCACCGGTTCCACCGGCGTCTTCCGCAGCCTGTGGAAGAAGGCCGCCGAGAACATCGACCGCTACCGCGCCTTCCCCCGCCTGGTGGGCGAAACCGGCGGCAAGAATGCCGTCCTCGCCCACCCGAGCGCCGATGCCGACGCCGTGCGCACCGCCCTGGTGCGCGGCGCCTTCGAATACCAGGGCCAGAAGTGCTCGGCCGCATCCCGCGCCTACCTGCCCCGCAGCATCTGGAACCGCATCAAGGACGAACTGGTCGAAACCGTCAAATCCCTGCGGGTGGGCGACGTCGCCGAGCACGAGACATATCTGGGCGCGGTCATCGACGAGGGCTCGCTGCGCAAGCTCGAAGGCGCCATCGAGAAGGCCAAGGCCCTCCCGAGCCACACGCTCCTGGCCGGCGGCACCGTGCGCCCGGAGGAGGGATGGTTCGTGGACCCGACCATCTTCGAAACCGACGACCCGCACGCCTTCACCCTGGTCGAGGAGTTCTTCGGACCCCTCCTGGCGGTCTACGTCTACGAGGACAGCGAATGGGACGCCGTGCTGGAGCTGGTTGACCAGACCAGCGACTTCGCCCTGACGCTCTCCATTTTCGCCAACGACCGCCGCGCCGTTTCGGTGGCCCTGGACAGGCTGCGCAACGCCTCGGGCATGACCTACATCAACGACAAGCCCACCGGCGCCCTCATGGGACAGGTCTCCTTCGGCGGTGGCCGCGGCTCCGGCACCAACGACAAGACCGGTTCCCGCCTGGCCCTGCAGCGCTGGATCAGCGGACGGTTCGTGCACGAGAACTTCGCACCCGCCACCGACTGGCGCTACCCCTACCTCGCCCAGTGACCGGTTGGATGCGGGGCGCTTGTCCCCCGCATCCAACCTCCAACGACTGCCGTCCGGTTTTCCTCCCGCCACGGCCCTGGACGGCTTCGGGCAGCCGCCGCTTGATCTGTACAAGCGGCGGCTGCCCCATTCCGGGACTTGCAAGCCCGGCACTTTGAACCTTCTCCCGGATGAAAAACGAGGACCGGGCATCGGAGCATTTCGCTGCGGCCGCTGGCTCGCTCATCCAATCCGCCGGACCAGGGCCGCCCTGGCATCCCTGCCCGGCTGCCGGCGGCGATTCGTCGACTATCTGGAGCATGAGGGAGTCCTTTAGGATCGATTCCATGACAGGAAAAAAGCAGCCTGCCGCTCGGCTGTCTGCCGCAGAGACAAGGCCAGACATGGCCGAACAGAATGACAACGCAGTGCCCCTCTTGAGGCGCACCGTCACTCCCACTCTGGTGGCTGACCAGGTCTATGACGTACTGCGCAATGCCATTCTCACCGGTGAGCTCGCCGGGGGAACTCCTCTGCGGGTCAGGGACGTCGCCGAAATGGTCGGCACCAGTGTCATGCCGGTTCGGGAGGCAATCCGCCGGCTCGAAGAAGCAGGTCTTGCCACGCGCCTCGCCGCGCACAGGGGTGCGGTGGTACGCGAATTTACCGTGGCCGAGCTTATTCATATCTATGCAGTCAGGGAGATTTTGGAAGTCGAGGCTGCGCGACGGGGGGCCCCGAACGTAGATGACGAGGACATCGCCCGCATGGAAGCTGCTTGCGCCAGAATGCAGAAGGCGGTAGCCGAAGGCCGAGTGTGGGATGCCTTGGACGATGACGAGGATCTTCTTCGCACGCTCTACTCCGCGGCGGGCAATCCCGTCCTGATGGATAGCATTGAAAATCTTTGGCTTCAGTGCCGGCCCTATAAAGTCATCGGAGCTACCGAAGCGATCGCCAACAATGACGGATCCTTGTGGACGCCCCAGCCTGCCATCTTGGCAGCAGCGAAAGCGCGGGACACTGCAGCCGCCGCAGCATTAACCGAAGAATCGCTCGCCAGTGCCCGGCGCCGCCTTGAAAAGCGTCTCCTCTCCCACTGAGAACCATCCCGGGCACACCGCGCCCTGCTATCGGCGGCAGGCTCGTCATCCTCTCCTGCGCAAACACCACGCACAGGGCGGCTTCCTCACGAAACGCGCCATCTGGTCAGAAGTCTCGAGCTGCCGGAGCGACGGGTGACCGGGGCGATGCCGGCATAAGAGGCCAGACGGCCGGCGTCCTTGAAGTCCTTGCCGACGATTTCGGCCAGGAAGCGGGCGCAGGTCCTGACGCCGATGCCGGGCACCGGGCAGGACTTAAGTATTAAGGGGGCCATGAAGGCCGGGACGCAGGTCCGTGATCCGGCGCATTGCCAGCTCCGGCAGGTAGCCGGCCGCAGCTCCCATGCCCCGGGAGACCGCCACGGGCAGCGCCCCGACGTCGGCCGGCTGGTCCACCACGGGCAGGGCTTTCCCGTGGCTGCCCGGATCCGCGACAATGTGCCGAAGTCTCGCCTCGTGGTTGGGCAAAAGCAACCACCGCCCTATTGTGTGATCACATATCTCATCCTAGACTGTGATCCGGCCTACGGTTTACGCAGCCACTTCGCGGATCGCCAGCGGCGCCGACTGGCCGCTTTTTTGGACGAGAACGCGTTCTCGCGCTGTGAAACCAGCTCAAAAATCTGACTAGGGATGCATGGCAGTCCCTGCAAACAAGGGAGATTACGTGGCGACCACAAGACTTGAGGCAGACACCCGAATCGTGATCATCGGTGCGGGGGTGGTGGGAGCGGCGCTGGCAGACGACCTCACCCAACTTGGGATGTCCTCTGTCACGGTAGTGGACCAGGGCCCCCTCTACCGCACCGGAGGATCCTCGTCCCACGCCCCGGGATTTGCGTTCCAGACGACCGGCTCATCGGTCATGTCTGAACTGGCTCGGCGCACCCTCGACAAGCTCGACGGCCTGTCGCTGGACGGGCAGTGGATCCTCAAGCGCGTCGGCGGGCTCGAGCTCGCATGCGACGACGAACGCATGTCCTACCTCCACCGGCGACACAATCTTGCACAGTCCTGGGGCATCCCCTCACGGATCGTATCGGCCGATGAGTGCGCTGAACTCTTCCCGGGACTCGACCCGTCTGCCGTCCTCGGTGGTTTTCATACGCCGACGGACGGGGTCGTCAAATCGGTGCGCGCGGTAGAGTGGCAGGCGCGTCGTGCGATTGCAAACGGGGCAAAATTCTACGGGCACACCGAAGTCACCGGCTTCCGCGTCGAAGGCGGCCGCGTGCGCGGCGTCAATGTTTGCTCCACCCCGCCAGTACCCGGCAACCCTTCGAAAGGCGACGAACTCCCGTCCGGGACCGATTTCATTGCGGCGGACATCGTCGTCGTGTGTGCCGGCCTCTGGGGACCCGGACTTGCGAAACTGCTCGGACTTGAGCTTCCGATGGTGCCGATGGAGCACTGTTCCTCCTCCACCAGCACGCTTCCGTCCCTTGCGGGATTCAGCGACGAAGTCGAGATCGACCGCCCCATGATCCGGCATCAGGCCACAGGATCGTATTTCCGCCAGGCCGGAGACCGCCTGTGCTGGGGGACGTACGAACACCGTGTCATGGTGGTTGACCAAACGGAGATCGCATCACCGGCCGAATTCGCCCGCACACAGATCGAGCCGGCCATCCACCCGCTGACCTGGGATGATTTGAAGGACGGGTGGGATGAAGTCCGGCGCCTTTTTCCCGACGCGAACCAGTGCCAGCCCGCAGCGGGCTACAACGGAATCTTCTCCTTCACACCTGACGGCAACCCGATTCTCGGCGAAGTGCCCGGAATTAAGGGCCTCTGGCTGGGCGAGTCAGTGTGGCTTACCCAGTCCGCCGGCGTGGCCCAGGTCCTCGCCGAGTGGATTGTCACCGGTGACCCCGGTATCGATACGACGAGCCTTGACTTCCGCCGCTTCGACCAGGCCCATCTCACCCGCACCGTCAGCATCGCACGGGCAAGCGAGAACTACGACGAGGTATACGATGTCAGCCATCCTCGCAAGCAGACGAAGCAACTCAAGAGATTCGCCACGACTCCCTTCTACCTCAGGCAGGAGGTGCTCGGTGCGGTATTCGGCCAATCCCGTGGATGGGAACGCCCGCTGTGGTACGCGTCGCCAGAACCTGCGGGCTTCGCGCCCGTCAAACGGGATGCCTGGGGAAGTTACGGGTGGGCGCCGAACATATCGGCGGAGGCCCGGGCAGCCGCCACCGGCGCAGCCCTTGTCGACCAGGGGTCCCTCAACGTTTTCTTGGTGAGCGGCCCGGGCGCTGAGGAGCATCTGAGGTCGGTGCTGTCCTCAGACCTTCGTTTGCCGGTCAACGCATGGGACAGCGCTTTGGTGCGTAGTTCCGCCGGCGGAATTGCGGCCAATCTGACGATCGTGCGGACTGCGCAGGACACGTTCCTCATCATCGGCAACGGTCCCGAGGACGTATGGCATCTTCGCCGGGAAACCGGGCACCTCGATGGCGTGACCGTGGCCGGCAAATCCTCGGCGACCACAGCTCTGGCTTTGATCGGGCCTAAATCGTCGGCCGTTCTCCGTTCGCTCAGCGCTGACGCCCTGCCTGAGGATGGTACGGCGGAGGCACCACTGGCCGATATCGGAGGCGTCCCGGTCCGCCTTGTGGCCGAGACTAAGACAGGAGTAGGCGGCTGGACCTTATATGCCGCCACCGAGCACGGGCTTTACCTGTGGGACATGCTCCTCGAAGCTGGCGCCGGGCACGGGATCACACCTGTCGGGGACGAGGCATTCAGCGCCCTGCGCATTGCGAACGGAGTCCCGACTTTCGGAACCGACTACGGGCCCCAGGATAACGCTTTCGAGGCCGGCCTCCTGTCAGGGCGATCTGAGGATGATGGCCCGCGCCCCGGGCACCGTCTCCTCGTACGCATCCAACTCCAAGACACACGTCATGCCATCGTCCCGGGTGAAACGGTGACGAAGGACGGCGTCGCCGTAGGTTTTGTTACGAGCACTGCTGAAGACCCGACGTCCGGCCTTTTCCTTGCGTTCGCGTGGCTCGATCCCTTCGCAGCCGCCAAGGGCACAAACGTAGAGATCCTGCATCTGGATAGGAGGTATTCCGCCCGCGTTGATTTCTCGCCCTTGGGAATCAGCAGCCGGCTGGACAAGTCTGCAGGGGCGCAGGAACGGATCATTGAGCCAGGCCGCCCCGTCCCGGCGGGAAACGATTCCCGCCGGGACCCGACTCCCGTGCCGTCGGCCTGATCACCGGGTGTCCTCTGCTTCGGCTCCCCGGAAGGCGGGCCTTTCAGGCACAGGACGTGCGAACCGCAGGTTCCCCTGCTGCTGGCAGCCGGTCTCCCGCCGGTCGGATCCCAGCGCGCCCGGGCTCCCGCATGCGGAAGCGGCGGACAGACTCCCGCGCTTCGGAGCGGCGGTTTCATCTGTGACAGGGGATCAGGTATGGGCCGGCGCGGCTGCTGATTCTCCTGTCACAATGAGCGGGTTCATCGGCTCATATCCCGATGCTGCCTAGGCTGTTCCGCATCCGCGACGGGCGCTTCCGCGGTGCCGCCCGCCGGGGATGCGGAGAGCGCACCCCGGCGTGCCCCCGGGTGTTATCCGTTTCCCGCCAGGCTGCACCGTCCCAGGGGATGCTGATGTCGCAGGTGATGTCCGCTGTCCCTGCCTGCCCCGCTGCCCGGCTGTTCTCCGGCGGCTTCATTGCCGATTGCACATCCCCGAGCCCGTCCGGGGTGTCGCCGGCACGGAGCGAACCTGTGGCCTCGGTAGTCCCGGGCCGCGGGACCGGTTCAGCGCAGGCAGGCGTCCCGCTGCCCCAGCGCGTCAGCCGCAGGGCTACGACGGCGCTAAGAAGCGCCGATAACAGCGCATATGACACCCAACCCCGATTTCGGGCAGCAGCCTGGCGCGCATCGCGCCTTTATGCCGGTGCCCGCACTGGACTTCCCCGCGTGCCGATGGCAGGACTTCCAGAGGCGGAGGCCAGCCATGCAGAATGGCTCCATGACCACCACCGAAGTCTTCCCCGCATCGGCCGGGCAGGCGGGCGCGGTAGGGCGCCTGCTGTACGACTTCAACGCCGAGTTTCAGACACCCGGCCCGACTGCCGGGGAGCTGGCCGCCCGGTTCAGGTTCCTCCTGGCCCGGGATGACGTGCTGGTACTGCTGTCAGGGGACCCCGGGGCCCCGACAGGCTTCGCGTTCCTGACCCTGCGGCCCACCCCGTACTACGACGGGGCCCTGGCCCAGCTCGAGGAGCTCTACGTACGCCCCGGCCTGCGCGGCCGGGGCATCGGCACCGCCCTGCTGACGGCAGCGATCCTCCGGGTCCGCGAGCGCGGCGCAGCCGAGGTGCACATCAACGTCGACGAGGTTGACGCCGACGCCCGCCGGTTCTACGAACGCCACGGCTTCACCAACGTCCAGCCGGGCAAGGACTACCGGATGCTGTGCTACCTCCGCGAGCTCTGACTCCTTCAGCCGATGTTTGTCGGCCTGGTTGGAAGACTTCCAACTACCCCGGTCATTTCTTGAGCCGGGTCTGCTGCAGGTCAGCCTCGCAGATGGTGCCGGGCGTGACCTCGTCGGCGCCGAGGAACACCTTGTCGAAGGTCAGTCGCTCGCGGGCAGCTTCGGTGAGCGGGCCGACGAATCCCTGGCTCGGATGCCGCAGGGTGCCGCCCAGGCACTCCACGTGCACGTCGTCAGGCTCGGCGAACTCCTCGAGGACGGCCAGGAAGGTCGTGGAAATCGTCAGCGAAATGTCCTCGCGCAGCTCGTGGGCGAGAGCCGCCACGGTCGAACCGGCATCGAGAAGCACCGTCCGCCGTCGTAGACCAGGGCCCGGGCGTAGCAGGCGATGCTGCGCTTGGCCTCGGCTCGTACGCGGCGAGGCAGCAACAGAGGGGCCGGTAAGGGATTGCGCCTTTGCTCACGGGATCCGGGCAAAACCCGGTGCCCTGCCCTGAAGGATAAAGACCCCCAGGGCAGGGCACGGCGTTACCCGTGCCGGGTCCGGCCGTTGCATGCGCCATGAGGGGGATTTGTCACGGAAGACATGGGGCGAGCACGGGGCCGGGATCGCGGTGAAGCCGCACTGGACCATGGCCCGCCGGCACCGGTCGCCCCGCTGCACCAGCGAGTGGGACGAGCTGTTGGCTGTCAGGGCCGGCTAGAGGGTCTTGGGATCCGGTGCCGGGAGCAGGCCCAGCTGATCCAGGAGATCCAGCTGGTCCCAGTAAAAGTGATGTGAAGTGATCAGTCCGTTCTCGACGCGGGCAACGCCGCAGACCCTGTGCCTGACCGGCCTCCCCGTCGGCGGCGCGCTCTCACCGGTGGGCATCTGCAGCTGCCCCGTGTTCGTGGCGTTGATGAACCCCTCATCAATCGCAACGTTTCCGGCCTCGTACCTTTCCAGGTATTCGAAGGCCGAGTCCGGGAATGCCTGCCCCCACTGCGACAGGAAGCTGATGATGGCTTCGCGCCCGGTAATTTCGCCCCGGTCCGGGGTGACTGCGACCGCGTCCTCGGCATAGCACGCCTCCAGGGCCGCCGTATCGTTTGACATCGTGGCCGCGGTCATGCGGTCCAGTACCTCGCGCGCCTCTCCCATGGTGGCCTCCCTTCATCAGGCGGCCCTGGCGAAGCGCGGTCGGGCCGCTCCCTGGCACGGCACCCGCTTGGGCCGGCGCCGCTTCAAGTAGACGCCCGGGCCCTGTGCCTGTCAACGAAGCTTCCGGCCGCCGACTTCAGCAAACTCGCCGAAGGATTCGGGGCTACCGGCATCGTGGCCGAGACCCTGGAAGACCTCGACGCCGTCGAGGACTGGGTCCAGGCCGGGGCCCGCGGCACCCTCCTGGCAGACCTCCGAATCTCCCGGACCGTCATCGCGCCCTTCATCCTCGAGATCATCGAGGCGACCTTGAAGAAGTAACGCACCAAAAATAATGTGGCCGCTTGCCACTACCCGAACCCCGTTTCCTTTCCGCACGGGAAACAGGGGGCCTACGGCGTCCCCGAGCCAACGCCATCCGAGGCCACGGGGTTTGGCCATCCATCCTGAGGCAGGGGCCTATCGCAGCACGAATCCGGGAACCAGGGGGTCATCCGGGTCCACTTCGAAGCGGTGTTCTCCGGTCTTGAATGCCATTCCCGTCACCTGGGCGATGACAGCCGGGCGCCCTTCCACGCTCAGGCGTTCCCTGACGCATGCCTGAAAGGTTGATCCGACAATGGAGTGGTGGATGAGGGCCCTGCCCTCGCCCAGCTGCCCCTTGGCCTCCAGTGTTGCCACCCGGGTGGCCGTGCCCGAGCCGCACGGCGAGCGGTCGACCTCGCCGTCAGCGAAGATGGTCACGTTGCGCTGGCACACGTTCCCCTGTTCGTCCGGTTCCAGCTCCTCGAAAATGATCGTTCCGTAAATTCCGCTCAACCGCGGGTCAACCGGGTGCTCGGCGTACGCGGAATCATTGAGCTTCCACTTGATCTCCCGGCCGATGGAGATCAGCTCGGTGATGTTGGATGGCTCAACCGAAAGGCCGACGCTCGCCGCGTTCAGCTGGGCATAAATCGCCCCGCCGAAACTGACATCGACCGTCACGTCCCCCCGCGAGGTGGGAACCACGATGTTTTCGGCGAGCACATAGCTCGGAACGTTGATGAAGTCGACCGACGTGACTTTGCGGCCGGTCGTATGCACCCGCGCGGTCACCCGGCCGGAGGGAACATCGATGGTGACATCGGTTGTCCCCCGCGGATCCATGCCGACGCGCCCGGTCTGCAGGGCCCAGACGCCCAGGGCGATTGTTCCGTGCCCGCACGCCGTGGAGAACCCATCCTTGTGCCAAAACAGCACGCCGAAGGATGCGCCCTCATCATCCGGCGGCGTGATAAATCCGCCGTACATGTCTGCATGGCCGCGCGGCTCGTAGCAGAGCACCTGCCGCAGATGCTCGACGGCCTCGTCGCCGATGGCATTCACGCGACGTTCGGCAACCGTGCTGCCGGCAAACTCCAGCGGGGGGTTCTCCACGATCCGGAAAGGCTCCCCGGCCGTGTGGTAGTCACAGGTTTCTATGGGCTTGATCATCTCTTACCTTCCATCTCTTACTGGGAGTAAGGCCGTGCCCCGGGACATAACGGAGGGGCGGTGGAGAAGTGCCGAACCGGATCGTCCCTTCAGGCGGGCCGCTGTTCAGGGGTAGAGGCCGCGGGTACGGTGGGCGTCGGCCACGCGTTCGACGGCGGTGACGGTGGCAGCCTCGCGCAGGGTCAGTCCCCGGGCGGCGGCCGCATCCAGCAGGTGGTGCCAGGCCGTGTGCATTCGCCGCGCGAGGCGGTCGTCGACCTCCTGGCGGGACCACCAGTAGGCCTGGTTGGACTGCACCCACTCGAAGTAGGAGACGATTACCCCGCCGGCGTTGGCCAGGATGTCCGGGACCACCAGTACGTCGCGGTCGGCGAGGATCCGGTCGGCCTCGGCCGTGGTCGGGCCGTTGGCGCCCTCGACGATGACTCGGGCGCGGACGTCGCGGGAGTTGGCCCCGGTCAGCACCCCCTCCACCGCGGCTGGCACGAGCAGATCGACGTCCAGGGTCAGCAACTCCTCCCCCGAGATGGCCTCAGCCCCGGGGAAGCCGACGACGGAACCGGTGGCGGCCGCGTGCTGCTGGAGGGTGTGGATGTTGAGGCCGTCCTGCTGATGCACCGCCCCGTACTGGTCGGAGACCGCGACCACCCTGACCCCTGCCTCGGCGAGGAACAGGGCGGCGTCGGCGCCGACTTTGCCGAAGCCCTGCACTGCCGCGGTGGACCGGGTGGCGGTGATGCCGCGATGCTCCAGGGCGGCCAGGGCGATGTGGACGACACCGGCCGAGGTGGCCGAGGCCCGCCCCAGGGACCCGCCCAGGGCTACCGGCTTGCCAGTGACCACCCCGGGCACGGTGTAGCCGGAC
This sequence comes from Arthrobacter sp. GCM10027362, assembly GCF_042679445.1. Classification (NCBI taxonomy): domain Bacteria; kingdom Bacillati; phylum Actinomycetota; class Actinomycetes; order Micrococcales; family Micrococcaceae; genus Arthrobacter; species Arthrobacter sp. GCM10027362. Next base: position 26,127 of record NZ_JBHTML010000002.1, on the reverse strand, counting down.
GAGACCGAGTAGGTGTCCATCATCCAGGCCATGGTCTGCTCATCGGTGCCGATGTCCGGGGCGGGGACGTCCTTGTCGGGGCCGATGATCGGCAGGATCTCTGAGGTGTAGCGGCGGGTCAGGCGCTCGATCTCGGGCCGGGTGTAGCGGCGGGGGTCCACGGTGATTCCGCCCTTGGCCCCGCCGTAGGGCACGTCGAGCAGGGCGCACTTCCAAGTCATCCACATTGCCAAGGCGCGCACCTCGTCGAGGGAGACCCGGGGCGAGTAGCGTACTCCGCCCTTGGCCGGTCCGCGGGAGAAGTTGTGCTGCACCCGGTGGCCGGTCAGCACCTCCACGGATCCATCGTCGCGGCGCAGCGGGATGCTCACCGTCATCTCCCGGCGGGGTCGGGCCAGCAGCTCGTGGAGGCCCGGCTCGTAACCCAAGGTGGCCACGGCGGCGGCCAGCTGCGCCTGGGCATCAGCCAGTGGTCCCTCGTCGCGGGCGGTGCTGCCGGTCTCTTGAAGGAGCGGAACGTTGGTGGTCATCTGCGGTCCTTACTGGGAATGGGACGGAACGGTCTTGCAGGGAGGGACTGGGAGTCGGCCGGGACGTGTGCTCAGTCGGTCTCAGGACCGGAGCAGAAGGGGCAGTCGTACTCGGGGGTGGCCGCCTGGCAAGGCCCGGGCGCAGGCAGGGTGAAGAGGTCGGATCCGATGGCAGACAACGCGAGGACGGGGTAGGGATTGGGCGCAGGACGAGGGAACATCATTGTTTTCCTGTCAGTGTGGGGCCGGCCTGTGGGGGGTGCTTGGCGGTCGGGATCTGGCTTCAGTCCGTTTCCGGCCCCTGGCAGTAGTCACACGTGTCGCTGCATGCCTCCGCAGGAGCTGCAGCACCGGTGCCGGGTAGACGGGAGACCAGGTCGCGGATCATGTCGCCTCCAATAAGGTTCGGGGCCGAAGAGTTGGTGTCACCACCATGCGCCCTGAGGGGACATCAGCAAAAGTAAATGTTTCCGATGGTTATCCTTCGAAAAAGGCGAAGGATCTGAGAACAGGACAGGCTGGCGTCGGGCTCAGGACGAGCTGGATCGCTTCTGCCTGCTCCAAACCAGTGGACTCCTTTGGCCGCCCCCGATGTGCGCGTTCTCCGGAGGCCCGGGGCGGAGAGGAGCGTATCCTGCCCAGTTACCGGGCGGCGGCCTCGAGCGCCGCGGCTTCGGCCGCCAGCGCCTGCCGGACTGCAGCGATGGCAGGGTGCCTGGAGCTGGAGCGGCGCATGGCGGTGAAGATGGTTCGCTGCGGGCGGGACGGCAGGTCCAGCAGTCGGGCGGCCTGCTGCCGATGTGCCCAGACCAGCTGCGGCAGCAGGGCCACGGCGTTGCCTGATTCGACCAGGCGCACGTGGGCCTGCAGGTCCGGGGTCTCGAAGCGGACGTCGGGCTCGAAGCCGGCCGAGCGGCAGGCCTGTTCGGCCCAGTGCCTCGACGCCGCCCCGTGCGGTTCCATCACCCACGGCAGTCCTGCGGCGTCCTGCAGCGAGCGGACCGTGCGGAACGCCTCCGGCGCGTCGGCCAGGTCCGCCGGCACGGCCAGCCGGATTTCGTCCCGGGTCAGGGGCTCGCGGTCCAGGCCGGCATGGTGCGGGGCGGCGTGTCCGGGGTACTGCTCGGCGACCACCAGATCGAAGTTCCGCGCCCAGGTCTCGTGCAGCGCAGTCTCGGGCTCGTGCTGGACCAGTTCCACCCGCACATGCGGATGGCTCTCGCGCATGCTGCGCAGCATGTTCGGCATCAGGGCCAGCGCCGCGGTCTGGAAAACGGCCAGGCGCACGGTGCCGGAGACCACCGGCTGGGCAGCGGCCAGTGCCGCTTCGGCGCGCTCGAGGGATTCGAGCAACTCCCCGGTGTGCGCTGCCAGGGCCTGGGCCTGGGGCGTCAGCTGCAGCCGCCGTCCGCTCTTGCGCAGCAGTTCGACCCCGGCCTCGCGCTCGAGCAGGGACAGCTGCTGGGATACCGAGGAGGGACTGTAGCTCAGGGCTGCGGCTACTTCGGCGATGGTGCCGCGGATGCTCAGTTCGCGCAGCAGGCGCAGCCGGTGGAGATCAAGCATGGGACCTAACTTTCCTTTGCTGATTTCATTCGGGAAAGGTGAACTTTATCCTTCGGAAAACATCGCTTTTCCTTAATTGGGCCTGGTCTCATACTGAAAATCAAGTCGGCAAAACCGGCCTTCATCCACCTCGAGCCACTCGGCCCCCGGCGAGTCCTGCCGGGTTGCTGGCTGTTTGTGTTTTACCCAAGCAAGGAGTACATCCGTGACCACCCCCACCACCCAGGCCGGCGCACAGATCGTCCGGCCGCAGGATCTGGCCGATGACGCCGTGGCTCTGGTCCGCCGCTGGCTTGCCGAGGGCGCGAAGGTGCCCGTCGACGCCTCGGCCGCGCAGCTGGCCGGCGTGCTGCAGGACCCCAACGGCCTGGATTTCACGGTCGGGTTCGTCGACGGCGTCGTCCGCCCCGAGGATCTCTCCGTTGCCGCCCGCAACCTCAAGGCCCTGGCCCCGAAGGTGCCGGCCTTCCTGCCCTGGTACATGAAGTCCGCGGTCGCGCTCGGCGGCACACTGGCGCCCGTGATTCCGGGCGTCGTCATCCCGGCCGCCCGCAAGGTGCTGCGTGAGATGGTCGGCCACCTGATCGTCGATGCCACGGACGCAAAGCTGGGACGCTCCATTGCGAAGATCAAAAAGGACGACATCCGGCTGAACGTGAACCTGCTCGGCGAGGCGATCCTCGGCGAGGGAGAGGCCACCCGCCGCCTCGATGGTACCCGGCGCCTGCTGGCCCGCGACGACGTCGACTACGTCTCCATCAAGGTCTCCTCCACAGTCGCTCCGCACAACCACTGGGCCTTCGACGAGGCCGTCGGGCACATCGTGGAGAAGCTGGCCCCGCTTTACCGGCTGGCCGCCTCCAGCACCCCGCACAAGTTCATCAACCTGGACATGGAGGAATACAAGGACCTCGACCTGACCATTGCGGTCTTCACCCGCCTCCTGGACCGGCCCGAGTTCCAGCGCCTCGAGGCCGGCATCGTGCTGCAGGCCTACCTGCCGGACGCCCTTTCGGCGATGATTCGGCTGCAGGAGTGGGCAGCGGCCCGCACCGCCGGCGGCGGGGCCCCAGTCAAGGTCCGCGTGGTCAAGGGCGCGAACCTGCCCATGGAACGCGTCGACGCCGACCTGCACGGCTGGCCGCTGGCCACCTGGGGCACCAAGCAGGAATCCGACACCTCCTACAAGGCCGTCCTCGACTATGCGCTCACGCCCAAGCGGATCTCGAATATTCGCATCGGGGTCGCCGGCCACAACCTCTTCGATCTGGCCCTGGCCCACCTCCTCGCCAAGGCTCGGGGGATCACCAGTGGAATCGACTTCGAGATGCTCCTCGGCATGGCCACCGGCCAGGCCGAGGCCGTCAAGCGCGACGTCGGCTCGCTGCTGCTCTACACCCCGGTGGTGCACCCGGAAGAGTTCGACGTCGCCATCGCCTACCTGATCCGCCGCCTCGAGGAAGGCGCCAGCCAGGACAACTTCATGTCCGCCGTCTTCGAGCTGGACAAGAACGAAGAGCTCTTCGAGCGCGAGAAGAACCGCTTCCTGGCCTCCCTCGCCGCACTCACCGACCACGTCCCGGGACCCAACAGGATCCAGAACCGAAACCTGTTCGATCCCGAAGCCGCCCAGCAGGAAGAAGCCCGCAGGGCAGAACTTTCCCGCCAGACCGCCGCGAACGGCTACGGCGGCCCCACGGCCAGCTTCGAGAACACCCCGGACACCGACCCGGACCTGCCGGCCAACCGCGCCTGGGGCCGGGCCATCCTGGAACGCGTGCCCTCCTCCGAACTCGGACAGGCCACCGCCGACGCGCACGAACTGCACACCCAGGCCGAACTGGATGCCGTAATCGACACGGCCGTGCAGCGGGGCACTGACTGGGGCGCGCTGACCGGCGCCGAGCGCGCCGCCGTGCTGCACCGCGCCGGTGTCCGGCTGGAGGCCCGCCGGGCCGAACTGCTGGAGGTCATGGCCTCCGAGTGCGGCAAGACCCTGGACCAGGGCGACCCCGAGGTCTCCGAGGCCATCGACTTCGCCCACTACTACGCCGAACTGGCCAAGGAACTCGACGCCGTCGACGGCGCCAGGTTCGTCCCCTCGAAACTGACCGTGGTCACCCCGCCGTGGAACTTCCCGGTCGCCATCCCTGCCGGCTCCACCCTGGCGGCCCTGGCCGCCGGCTCCGCCGTCATGATCAAGCCGGCCCGGCAGGCCCGCCGCAGCGGCGCCGTGATGGTCGAAGCCCTCTGGGAGGCCTTCGACGAGGCCGGCATCGACCGCAGCATCCTGCAGTACGTGCAGGTCGCCGAGCGGGAGCTGGGCAGCCGGCTCGTCTCCCACCCGGCCGTCGACCGGGTCATCCTCACGGGCGGTTACGAGACGGCGGAGCTGTTCCGTTCCTTCCGCAAGGACCTGCCGCTGCTGGCCGAGACCAGCGGCAAGAACGCCATCATCGTCACCCCCAGCGCCGACCTGGACCTGGCCGCCCGCGACGTCGTGCAGTCGGCCTTCGGACACGCCGGGCAGAAATGCTCCGCCGCCTCGCTGGTCATCCTGGTCGGCTCCGTGGCCACCTCCCGGCGCTTCCACCACCAGCTCGTCGACGCGGTGAAGTCGCTGAAGGTCGGCTACCCGGTGGACCCGCAGACCCAGATGGGCCCGGTCATCGAACCGGCGGCCCACAAGCTGCTGCGCGGCCTGACCACCCTGGGCGAGGGCGAGCACTGGGTGCTCGAACCGAAGCAGCTGGACGAGTCCGGGAAGCTGTGGAGCCCGGGCGTGCGCGCCGGCGTCAAGCGAGGCAACGAGTACCACAAGACCGAATACTTCGGCCCCATCCTGGGCGTCATGACCGCCGAAACCCTCGAGGAGGCGGTCGGCATCGTCAACGACATCGACTACGGCCTAACCTCCGGCCTGCACTCCCTGGACCCGGCGGAGCTGCAGTACTGGCTGGAGAACGTGCAGGCCGGCAACCTCTACATTAACCGCGGCATCACCGGCGCCATCGTCCGGCGCCAGCCCTTCGGCGGCTGGAAGAAGTCCGCCGTCGGTGCCGGCACCAAGGCCGGCGGCCCGAACTACCTCGTCGGTCTGGGCGCCTGGCAGGACGCACCGGTCCGCAAGCCCGTCCCCGCCTCGGCTGTCAGCGGACCTGTCCGGCAGCTGCTCGCCCAAGCCCACCACACGCCGGAGATCTCCGCTGCGGACGCCGGTTGGCTCGAGCAGGCACTGGCCTCCGATGCCAAGGCCTGGGGCGACGAATTCGGTGTCTCCCGCGACGTTTCCGGGCTCGAAGCCGAGCGTAACGTCTTCCGCTACGCGTCCGTGCCGGTGACGATCCGCTTCGAGTCCCCCACCAGCGGTCATGGCCTGGCCGAGCTGTTGCGCGTTGCAGCTGCCGGCTTGACCGCCTGGGACGGCACCGTCCCCGGCGAAGCCGCGCTCAGCACGGCAGTCAGCCTCCCCGCCGAGATCGCCAAAGCCCTCACCCAGGCAGGACTGACGCCCGTCGTCGAAGACAATACGGCCTGGGCCACGCGGGCAGCCCGCCTCGCCGCCCAGACCGGGCCGGACTCCGGAGCGCGCATCCGTCTGATCGGGGGCTCGGCGGCGGCAACCGCGGAAGCCACCGGCGGCAAGCCCGACGTGGCCGTCTACGCGAACGACGTCGTGGCCGCCGGGCGGGTGGAGCTGCTGACCTTCCTGCGCGAGCAGGCCGTCTCCGTCACGGCTCACCGCTTCGGCACACCGAACCGCCTCTCGGACGCGGCCATCTGAAAACAGGCCGGTCTCGGGCGAGGCCGCTGTCGGTAGACGTCAGCGGCCTCGCCCGGCCCTCCCCACAGGCCAGATGCGGCCTGGCCCCTAAGCCTCCGTCCCTGGCGTTCCCTGTGCCACGCTGCTGACCCTTCCGGCTTCCCGGAGGAGCGCAGCCGGCCGCTGCCTTTCGCAACTCCCGGCAGGCGGCTGCCCGCACTCGAGAAACCTCCGGCCTGGGACCGGCTGGATGCCCCTCGCCCGAAAGCTGCCCTCAGCATAGGGCCACAGGTCGCACGATGAACTCGACCGTGAGCGCTAGGGAGGCTCCTCAGCCAGTCCGAACTCCAAGGAGACAGCGAATGATCAGACAAACTCCGCATATGCTCGGCCAGCTTCGGATCCCCGTGTCCATTGGGCTCAAAGTGAACACAGGCAGCCACTGCCCGGCTACAGGATGGTGGGCGCCGGAGGGCTTTCCCCACGACAGGAGACAGCTCTTCCAGGGCTCGCTCATGCCCACGCACCGGAGACGTGCTGTCCCATGGCTGTATGCAGCACCCCTTTGACCCTGCACCAAACGCTACGGGTCGATTCCGCGCATCGGCCAACCAAACAGCTCCAGAAATCCCTTCCCATGCACCAGACGCAACAGTAAGGTATCAGGTGTCGCCTTTGATCATCTAAGGGTTTCCATGAAAATCACCCGAGTTGACCTCTTCAAGTACGAGCTCACCTACGCGCACGGCGAGTACATGATGTCCGGCGGACGGGGAGCGAAGACCCAGAGCTCCACTGTCGTCCGGCTGACCACCGAATCCGGCATCCAGGGATGGGGCGAAGTGGCCCCGCTGGGCGGAACCTACCTTCCCGCCTTTGCCCAGGGGATCCGCGCGGCCCTTCAGGAGATCGGGCCGGCCCTCGTCGGCCTGGACGCCACAAACATCTCCGCCTACCACCAGGTCATGGACGATCTGCTGCTGGACCAGCAGGCCGCGAAGAGCGCCGTGGACGTTGCCGCCTGGGATGTGCTCGGGCACATTACGGGCCAGCCGGTGTCGGTCCTTCTCGGCGGAGTCCTCAACGAAGACTTCGGCCTCTACGAAGCGGTATCCCTGGATACCCCCGAGAACATGGTCAAGTACGTCCAGCAGCGCTACGACGCCGGAATCCGCAGCTTCCAGCTGAAGGTGGGCAACGATCCCCTCGATGATGCCGCCCGTGCACGCAGCGTGGCCGAAGCCTTTGGTGGAAGGGTGCGGATCATCGCCGATTCCAACGGCGGCTGGGACGTGGCCGACGCCACCGCCGCCGCGGACGCCATGAAGGGGCTCCCGGTTTATATCGAACAGCCCTGCCGTTCGATGGAGGACAACATCATCGTCAAACAGAGCATGGAGCTTCCCATGATCCTGGACGAGTGCGTCACCACTCTCGATGACCTGTACCGGGTCAAGTACGATGCACGCGCTGTGGCAATCAACATCAAGCTGAGCCGGGTCGGCGGATTGACCCAGGCGGCACTCCTCCGCAACGCCGCGCAGACCATCGGACTCAAGGTCTCGATGGAAGACACCTGGGGCGGCGATCTGACGTCTGCGGCGGTGAGCCATCTGGCCGCCAGCACCAGGCCTGACAGCCTTTTCAACGTGTCCTTCTTCAACGACTGGAACCTGGAGCACATCGCCGGGCACCAGCCCCGATCCGCCAATGGCCGGGGAAGCGCGCCCACAGGCGCAGGTTTGGGCGTCGAGGTGGACGAAAGCCAGCTGGAGCCGTTGGCAACTTTCCAGTAGAAGCACACCTCCGGAGGCTCGGCGTTCCTGCCATGCCGGCCCTCCGGCACCTCCGGGCACGCGCTGGTGCCGGTGCAGCGCGCACACTTGCTCGGAATGATTGATTCCGAAAGATTCGAAGCGGCCGACACGTTATGCTGGGTGTCATACCCCGGACTGCAGAGAAGGAAATCGTGAGCCTCCCGTTGACTTGGAACGATGCCCCGGCAGAGTCTGTCGCCAGGCAGAGTTACCGCGAGCAGGCAGCACGGATCATCCGGGCCCAGATCGTCTCGGGGCGGCTTGAGCCAGGCTCCATGCACTCCATCGGGGAGATCGCCGAAAGGCTCAACGTCTCGATCACCCCGGTGCGCGAAGCCCTGCACGACCTGGCCCGCGAGGGCTTGATCGAGATGAAGCGCAACCGCGGCTTCCTGGTGCGCACGCCTTCCAGCAAGGAACTGGACGACATCGTCCAGATCCGGGCCATGCTCGAGGTCTCCTCGGTACGCGAGATTACCGAGCGGGGACTCATCAAGGACTTCGCCCCGCTTCGCAGCCTGAGCCGCAAGACGCAGGTTTTCGCCGAAGCCGGGGAATGGGTGGGGTTCCTGGATACCGACCGGGAATTCCATCTGTCCATCCTCGCCGCCCTCGACAATCCCAAACTGCTCGAGATCGTTGGCTCCCTGCGCGACCAGAGCCGGCTCTTCGGCCTGGACAAGATGGCCGGATCCATTTCCTTCCGGCAGTCCACGAAGGAACATGAACTGATCCTCGACGCCATGGAGGACCACGACCCCGAACGGGCCGCCTCGATCATGGCCACCCATCTGCGCCACGTCCGGGGCATCTGGGCCGGACAGAGCGAACCGGCGCAACCCTGAGGCAAATCCCTCAGGGTTGCGCCGCGCCTTCCTTCTGGTGACGTTCGTGATTTGGGCGGTCCCGGGTTCCATTCGCGGGCCGAAGGCCGGGCATCACAAAAGGCATCCCAGCACCCGCTCCATGTCGCCTGGATGATCTCTTCCTTTCGCAGAAAAGGCCGGCCGGAACTGCAGACGTGAGGCAGAGAGCGTTAAGCCGGGTTTGTGGAATCAAAACTGATCACTTTCCCGACTTCGCTGTACCTTTTTTCTGCGGGCCGGGTCTTGCCCGCTCTCGGCGTCTCGCGTGAGCACCGGCCCGGGCCCCGGCCGGTGCTCACGGACGCAGAGCTGCTGTGCCTGACGGTGGCCCGGCACCCACTCGGCCTCCCCCGAGGCCCGGTGGATCCCGTATGCCCGGGCCTGTTTGGCCGGCATGTGCCCCCAGTCTCGGCTATAAGGGGCACCTCCGGGCCGCCGGGCCGCTGATTGCCGTGGCGGTCACGGCTATGGCCCACGATGTCTCATCCTGGGATCGGAACCCGAGGCTCTTGCATTCGACCCCTGTGCCATGTGGGGCCTACCCGGAGACCCCCAAGGCTCGACGCTGGCCGGAACCACCGTCTACGGCTTCTCCTGCTCCCACCACCGCTGATACTGACGACCGTGGCTGCACCTGGCCGCCACCCCGGTCATCCAGGTACCGGCCAACCCGACCATCGGCGAACGCGAGTCGACCGCCCGCGGTTCTGCCCCCGGGCGGCTGTTCAATGCCGGCAAAGACCTTGATGTTCAAGGGCGGATGGTTTGGTCTGCGGAGGCCGGGAAACCGCTCTCTTCCAGTCTTGGAAAAAGTTCCACAAAATAGTAGTGAGGTATTACACCCGGGTGTTAGGATTCTTTGCATGAGATCCAGCTCACACTCTCATCACCCGCCAACCACAAACACGGCAGGACGGAACATGGACGCTTCCCCTCGGCCGCAGTACATGGTGAGCCTGCGTGGTGTCTCCAAGAACTACGGCCAGCGCACCATCTTCAGCGGTATCGACCTCGACGTCGCCCCGGGCGAGGTCATGGCGATCATCGGGCCCAGCGGGGCCGGCAAAAGCACCCTGCTGCGGTGCATCAACCTTCTTGAGGAGCCCACCAGCGGGCAGATTACGGTGGCCGGACACACCATCCAGGCGGGGCAGAACGCTCCGCGCAGGGAGGTGGAGGCCTTGCGCCGGAAGGCCGGCATGGTCTTCCAGCACTTCAACCTCTTCCCGCACATGACCGTTCTGGACAACGTGTCCTTCGCCCAGGTGCGGGTACTCAAGCGCAGCCGGGAGGAGGCGAACAAGCGCTCACTGGCCCTGCTGGACCGTGTTGGGCTTGCCGACTTCGCCGGCTCCTATCCCGCCCGCTGCTCCGGCGGCCAGCAGCAGCGCATCGCGATTGCGCGTGCCCTGGCGATGGACCCGGAGGTGATGCTCTTCGACGAGCCCACCTCGGCCCTGGACCCGGAAGTGGGGCTGGAGGTCCTGGCGGTGATGAAGGAGTTGGCCCGCGAGGGCATGACGATGATGATCGTCACCCACGAGATGGGCTTCGCCCGGGATGTCTCGGACACCCTGGTGGTCATGGCCGACGGCCAGATTATCGAGCGCGGAGATCCCCGCCGGATCCTGTCCGAGCCCGTGCACGACCGCACGAAGCTGTTCCTGCGGGCCGTTCTGGGGAGGTGACGATGCAATTTCTCGACGCTCTTGAAGCGGTGCTCGTGGGCGTGCCCCTGACCCTGCTGGTGATGGCCGCGTCCCTGGCCATCGGCGCGGTACTGGGCGTTCCCCTGGTCCTCGGGCTGCGATCGCGCAATGTTGCGGTTCGGGCAGGCTGCCGTTACCTGGTCAACCTGCTGCGCGGCATCCCGGCGATCGTGTGGCTGTTCATCATCTACTTCGGCGTCAGCATCGGAGCCTACCAGTTCGCCTCCGTCCCGGCAGCCATCCTGGGACTGGGGCTCATCTCGGCCGCCTACCTGGCCGAGATCTACCGCGGCGGCATCTCGGCCGTCCACCACGGCCAGTGGGAGGCAGGCCACGCCCTGGGCGTGAGCAACTGGACGACATTCTCCCGTATCGTCGGCCCCCAAGCGCTGCGCGTGTCGATTCCCTCCATGGCTTCCTACGCGATCAGCCTGCTCAAGGACTCTTCGATCGCCTCCACCATCGGGGTGACCGAGATCGTCTTCTACACCACCCAGAACGCGCGCTCCGGCGGCGGGGGGCTGACCGTCTACATTCTGGCCGCGGTGATGTACGTGGTGCTGAGCATTCCCCTGGGCCTGCTGTCCCGGAAGCTCGACGCCTCCCTGCGAAAGAAGGTGTCCCGATGAACGTCCTCACCGACTGGGCAGAATGGCTCCCCACCCTGCTGCACGGATTGTGGCTGAGCCTGCAGATCACCGGCCTCAGCCTGGCACTGGGCCTGCCCGTGGGCCTGCTGCTGGCCGTACTGGCGTCCTCGCGCAACACGGTCCTCCGCACCACCTGCGTGGCGGTGGTGGAAATCGGCCGCGGGGCCCCGGCCCTGGTGGTCCTGCAGCTGTTCTACTTCGGCCTGCCCAGCACCGGAATCACCATGTCCTCCTTCGTCGCCGCCTTCTGCGCCCTGGGCCTGACTACCGCCGCCTACACCAGCGAGATCCTCCGCGCCGGGCTCCAGGCCGTACCGGCCGGGGAGACGGAGGCCTGCCAGGTCCTGGGCGTGTCCCGCCTGGACACCCTCCGGTTCGTCGTGGTGCCCCAGGGACTGCGCATCGCCCTGCCGGCCCTGATGGGGTTCGCCATCCTCATCTTCCAGGCAACCTCGCTGTGCTTCACCATCGCCGTGCCCGAGCTGCTCAGCCAGGCCTACTCGATTGGTTCCTCGACCTTCAAATACCTCAGCGTGCTGACCCTGGCCGGCATTCTCTACGCAGTCATCACCATCCCGGCATCCTGGCTCGTGGAGGTCACCGAAAAAAGGATGTCCAAGCACCTGGCCCGCGCCGCGTAATGCCGCGCCGCCCCCTTCCCACCAACTCCTTCCGCTACTCAGGAGATTCCCATGAACAAGATGTTCCGCACCCTCACCGCCGCCGCCCTCGCCTGCGGGGTGGCCCTCACCGCCGGTGCATGCAGCCGCAACGCCGAGAGCACGGTGGCGGCGGACTGCAAGCCCGCCCACACCTTCCCCACGGTCTCCAAGGGCACCCTCACCGTCGGGCTGCCGGAAATCCCGCCCTTCAGCTACACCAAGGACGGCAAACCCACCGGCGTCGACGTGGACATCGTTAACGAATTCGCCAAGGCCAACTGCCTGGAGGTGAAGTACCAGCCGGTGGCCTACACCGCCGCCGTCCCCTCCGTGCAGAACAAGCGCATCGATCTGACCGTCGGAGACTGGTACCGCACCAAGGCACGCACCGAGATCGTCAACCTGTCCGCTCCCATGTACCTTGACGAACTGGGCGTGATCTCCAAGGAAGGGATTACCTCCATGGAGCAGCTCAAGGGCAAGCAGGTGGGCACCATCGACGGCTACATGTGGGTGAGCGACATGAGGAAAATGCTGGGCGGGGACCTGAAGGTCTACCCCTCCAGCGTGGAGCTGAAGCAGGACATCGAGGCCGGCCGCCTCGACGTGGGCGTCGACGCCTACGGAACCGCGCTGTACAACTTCAAGGACTCCAAGTACAAGGTCACCACCGTCAAGCCGGACCCGGCGGTGGCTGCGACCGTGCAGCCGGCACAGACAACCCTGCCCTACACCAAGGACAACACCGGGATGGGCACCGCCCTGGACGAGGCGATCAACAACCTCCACAGCACGGGCCGGATGGTGGAGATCCTCAAGCAGCACGGACTGCCGGACTCGGCCGCCGAGGTGGGCAAGCCCCGCCTGATCGGCTGACCCGCCCCCATCTCACACGACAGCCTGGAGAAGCACACGTGCCACTCATCCAATCCCCTGACATCGCGGTGGTCAGCGCAGACCAGGTGCCCGAGCACCTGCCCATGGACCGGGCCATCTCGGCCTTGGAACACGCGCTGAAATCCGGACTGGAACCCGAGAAGTCCCTGGCCCGCAGCAGCGTCCCCCTGGAACGGGGCAGCTTCCTGCTCATGCCCGGGGAGCACGGCGGATACGCCGGCGTGAAGATCCTCACGGTGGCGCCGGAGAATCACAAACGGCGGCTGCCGAAGATCCAGGGCAGCTACCTGCTCTTCGACTCCGATACCCTCCGTCCGTTGGTGCTGATCGACGGAGTCGCCCTCACCGCCATCCGCACGCCGGCGATCTCGGCTTTGGCCATCCACCACCTGGCCCCCGCCAATCCCGTCTCCCTGCTCGTGTTCGGGACCGGGCCGCAGGCCCTGTACCACGTGCGGGCAGTCGCGGCGGTACGGAAGCTGAACACGGTGACGGTGGTGGGGCGGTCGGAGACAAGGACCGGCACCTTCGTTGACCAGCTACGGGCCGAAGGCTATGACGCCCGCCGCGGCACCGCCGCCGACGTAGCCTACGCCGACGTGATCACGTGCTGCACCAGCGCCCGGGAGCCCCTCTTCGACGGTTCCCTTGTGCCCGACGACGCGGTAGTCGTGGCCATGGGCTCGCACGAGCCCGATGCCCGAGAGGTCGACGACGTCCTCGTCGCCCGCAGCACTGTCTACGTGGAGGACGTCGAGACGGCCCTGCGCGAGGCCGGCGACGTGATCATCAGCGTCCGGAACGGGACCATCACCCGCGAGGACCTGCACGGTCTCTCGTCCCTGGTCCGCACCGGTCCCCAACCCCGCCGGGGCCCTGCCTTCTTCAAGAGCGTGGGCATGGGATGGCAGGACCTGGTTACCGCCTGTGTCGTCTATGAGGACCTCGCCCCCAGCCCCGGCACCACCGGCCACTGAGGACCTCCCGGACTGTCCCGACGCCACCCACGCCTCAGGAGGAATACATGAAAACAATCGTCATCGGCGCCGGAGCCATCGGGCTGTCCGCCGCATACTACCTGCGCAAGAGCGGGGTCGAGGTCACCATCGTGGACCCGGCACCGCCCGGTTCAAAAGCCTCCAGCCACAATGCAGGATGGGTGGTGCCCAGCATGTCAACCCCGGTGCCGGCCCCGGGGGTCCTGCCCCAGGCCCTGCGCTGGATGCTGCGCCGGGACAGCCCGCTCTACATCTCCCCCGCCGTCAACCCGCAGTTCCTCCGGTTCATGCTGACCATGCTGCGCCACTGCACCACCGCCCGGTTCGAGGCAGGACTGAAAGTCCTGGCCGAGCTGAGCGCCGAAACCCTGCAGCTGTTCGACGAGATGGCCGCCGACGGGGTGCGGTTCGAAAGCCATACCGGTCCCCTGACAATGCTGTTCAAGGACGCGCGGAAACTTGACGCCCACGCAGCCGAGCTCGAAACCATGGCGAAGCTCATTCCGGGCTTCTCCTGGCGGGCCTTGGACCGCCAGGACCTCGCCCGGGAACTCCCCCATGTAGCCGCCGGCGTGGCCGGCGGGCTGCAAACCCTCGGTGACCGCTCCCTCGATCCCGAGTCCTTCACCAAGGGGCTCGCTGCCGCCTGTGCGCGCGAGGACGTCGAGTTCCGCCTGGGTCGGCGCGCCTCCCTGCAGCAGGAGAGCAATGCCTCCATCTCGGTGGTCGTCGGAGGGGAGGTGCTCCAGGCCAACCGGGTCGTGGTGGCCGCCGGAGTCTGGACCAATGAGGTACTGGCCGACATCAACGAGGGTGTCGCCCTGCAGGCGGGCAAGGGTTACGGCTACGACCTGCCGTGCCAGCCAGGCGGCCCTACGCACCCCCTGTACCTGGCCGAGGCGAAGGTGGCCATCACTCCCCTGCAGAGCAAGGTCCGCTTTGCCGGCACGATGGGATTCGGCGGGATCGATGAACGTATCAACTCCATCCGCGCAGGAGGCCTGCTCTCCAGCCTGCCCTCGTACTTCACGCAGTGGCCCGCCCTTCCCCGGCCGCCGCATCCGTGGACCGGGCTGCGCCCGATGACTCCTGACGGGCTGCCGATCATCGGCCCCCTGCCGCGCCAACCGCACGTCCTCGTCGCGACAGGCCACGCGATGCTGGGTGTGAGCCTCGCCCCGCCCACCGGCCGGCTGATCGCCGAGATGGTCACCGGCCAACTTCCCGCCCGCCACCGGGCCGCTCTGGCGGCCGACCGCTTCTAGCGGAAGCAAAAGAGTCACCGGGCGTACATCCCGGCACGTAGCTTGCCTCGAGCCTTTGAACGCCCGGCCATTTCCCCGATCTGCGAGGCATTCGCCGGGACCGCCAAGGCCCGAAAAGGCGGCCGACGGACGGCGCTTTACGGGGAGAAGGAAATCGTGAGCCTCCCGTTGACTTGGAACGATGCCCCGGCAGAGTCTGTCGCCAGGCAGAGTTACCGCGAGCAGGCAGCACGGATCATCCGGGCCCAGATCGTCTCGGGGCGGCTTGAGCCAGGCTCCATGCACTCCATCGGGGAGATCGCCGAAAGGCTCAACGTCTCGATCACCCCGGTGCGCGAAGCCCTGCACGACCTGGCCCGCGAGGGCTTGATCGAGATGAAGCGCAACCGCGGCTTCCTGGTGCGCACGCCTTCCAGCAAGGAACTGGACGACATCGTCCAGATCCGGGCCATGCTCGAGGTCTCCTCGGTACGCGAGATTACCGAGCGGGGACTCATCAAGGACTTCGCCCCGCTTCGCAGCCTGAGCCGCAAGACGCAGGTTTTCGCCGAAGCCGGGGAATGGGTGGGGTTCCTGGATACCGACCGGGAATTCCATCTGTCCATCCTCGCCGCCCTCGACAATCCCAAACTGCTCGAGATCGTTGGCTCCCTGCGCGACCAGAGCCGGCTCTTCGGCCTGGACAAGATGGCCGGATCCATTTCCTTCCGGCAGTCCACGAAGGAACATGAACTGATCCTCGACGCCATGGAGGACCACGACCGACACACTCAATGCCGGCGGCCTCTTCCAGCGCCGGTGCGGACATGGTCACGTTTATCGGCACTTGAGGTAGGCAGACTGACTTAGGCTCCGAGCGCGGTGTCGTAGAACTCTTTGGCGGTCACGGTAGCGTTGGACGGCATCGGTATTGCCGCGGCGGGCCAAGCAGTAGGCGCGGCGGCCGCCGCGGCTGACGTCGGCGACAACACACCGGCATTCCTTTCCGGCGCAGGAGCCGAGCCGGCGCCTCCTGCCTCGGCGATGAAAATGGCCAAGCCCCCGGCGGACATTGAGCGCAGGCGTTCGAGCACAGTGTCGCCGGCGTCGGCGAACTGCTCGTTGACCGCCGCGCAGCGTGCCCCCTTGTTGGGGGCGTTGAAGACCGGGCGCAGCCGGTCCGCCCACTCCCGCAGCTCCCATCCGGCTACAGGGTCCAGCCCGGCCTGCCGGCACAGGTAGCGCTTCAGGCGGTCCTCCAGCGCGGGAATTTCCCAGGTGTCCGCATCCAGGATGTTGGCCAGTTCCTCGGCCAGTCACACCCCTGGCATGTTGTCATGGTTGAACTGCATAAACCCATGACACCGTAGTGTCCTGTGCGGCACCGCTCGGCCCGGCTGGCAGGAGGGCCGGAATATCCAATCCGGTACCATCATCCGGCGGCGGGGGAATTGGCGAGGTTCAGGGCCAGGACGGTTGCACCAAGCAGGATCGCGCCGCCGACGGTGTCCTGTTTGAGCGCCTGGCGGATTCCGCGTCAGATTGAGGGTTGATGGGCAGGCGTGAAGTATCAGGGGACATCAGGCTTCCCTCGATCAAGGGGGTGCACGGATTTCACATCCGTGGCCCCCGGCCTGGAGCGGCGGATGCGCGGGCATCGTGCTGAACGGCAAAGGACCCGGACCAAATATTTCCGGTCAGGATCCTTCGCTCGGTCGCCGGGTTGGTCAGTGGCCGGCGTCGAGTTTGCCGCCGAGGCGATCACGCATGGCGGTGCTGGCGTCGTTGAGGCCGGTGATTGTCACATCCGTGCCGTGGCGGCGGTACTTCTCGATGATGGCGTCCAGCGCCGCGATGGTGGAGGCGTCCCAGAGGTGGGAGGCGTGCAGGTCGATGATCACCCGGTCCGGGTCCATCGCGTAGTCGAACTGGGTGTAGAGGTCGTTGGAGGAGGCGAAAAACAGCTCGCCATTGACCACGTAGGTGGCGGTTTCGCGGCCGTCGACGGTCTGGACGGTGCGTTCGACGGTGACGAAGTGCGCCACCCTGCGGGCGAAAAGGACCACGGCCACGAGGATGCCGACGCCGACGCCGATCGCGAGGTTGTGGGTGGCCACGACCACGATGACGGTGGCGGCCATGACGATGGTTTCGCTCTTGGGCATCATCTTCAGGGTGCGGGGGTGGATGCTGTGCCAGTCGAAGGTGGCCCAGGAGACGAAGATCATCACCGCGACCAGGGCGGCCATGGGGATGACCGAGACCACGCTGCCGAGGGCCACGACGAGGATGAGCAGGAAGACCCCGGCCAGGAAGGTGGAGATCCGGGTGCGGGCACCGGAGGCCTTGACGTTGATCATGGTCTGGCCGATCATCGCGCAGCCGCCCATCCCGCCGGTGAAGCCGGTGACGATGTTCGCCACGCCTTGTCCCCAGGCCTCGCGGGACTTGTGCGAGCGGGTATCCGTGACATCATCGACCAGCTTGGCGGTCATCAGGGACTCCAGAAGCCCGACGAACGCCATGGCCAGGGCGAACGGGAAGATCACCTGCAGGGTTTCCAGGGTGAACGGGACGTTCGGGATGAACAGGGACGGCAGCGATTCCGGAAGGTCGCCCTTGTCGCCCACGGTCGGCACGGCAACCGAGGCCAAAACGGTGATGAGGGTCAGGACGACGATGGCGACCAGCGGCGCCGGCACGGCCTTCGTCAGCCTGGGAAGCCCGAAGACGATCACCAGCCCGAGCGCGGCGAGCGGGTAGACCGGCCACGGGACGTTGATCAGTTCGGGGACCTGGGCCAGGAAGATCAGGATCGCCAGGGCGTTGACGAAGCCGACCATGACCGAGCGCGGGATGAAGCGCATCAGCTTCGCGACCCCGGACAGGCCCAGGATGACCTGGAAGATCCCGGCCAGGATCACCGCGGCGACGAAGTAGTCCAGGCCGTGGGATTTCACCAGCGGGGCGATGACCAGGGCGATGGCCCCGGTCGCGGCCGAGATCATGGCCGGGCGGCCGCCGACGAAGGCGATGGTCACGGCCATCGTGAAGGACGCGAACAATCCGATCCGGGGATCGACGCCGGCGATGATGGAGAAGGCAATCGCCTCCGGGATCAGCGCCAGCGCCACCACCAGGCCGGCGAGCACTTCGGTCTTGAGCCGGCGCGGGGACTTCAGGGTTTCCCGGACAGACTGCAGCTGTTCGGGGGTGAAGGCCGGGGCGTCCCCGGCGGTTTTGGCGGCCATTGCCGGCTCCGTTCATGGTTGGGAGGACGCACTACATGCGCCTTCGCTTGGTCGAAGAATGAGGGGGCGCGGCACCGCGCCGGGGAAGGGGAAACCAGCCTCGGAGGTCTCGCCGCCTGCCAGCAACCCTACCCTAACGTGATGGTAGAGTTTGACTCGACGATAAGGACGGAGGCCTATCCGATGACGGCAAGAACCGGCAGTTCCACCATGCACATCGGTGAACTGGCAGAACGGACGGGCCTGTCCCTGCGGACGATCCGGCATTACGACGAGGTGGGGCTCCTGCCAGCCACGGCACGGACCGGGGGCGGCTTCCGCGTGTATTCCGAGGACGACTTCGAGCGTCTCATGGTCATCAAGCAGATGAAGCCCCTGGGGTTCTCACTGGAGGAAATGGCCGAGATCCTCTCGATACTCTCCTCCCGCGAAGGCGCGGACCGCCCGGAAGCAGACAAGGCCAGGCTCGCGGAATTCCTGGAGGAGGCCGTCCACCAACGGGCCAAAATGGCCCGCAACCTCGCCCAGGCGGACGAGTTCATAAGCAGACTCAACCGGGACAGCTGACCAAACGCATCCTCAGCTGCTGCCCGTGGACGGGATCCGGTTTTCAGGGTCCCTGACACTCCTGCTGTTGTCCTGCATGTCGGCAGCATGGAGGACGAAGCGGACCAGCGTCAGACCGGCCTCATGCCGATTGCGGACCTCCGGATGCCGACAACTGCGTCCGGGACCGTCCGGACCCATTCGTGGTTACCGGTTATTTGGAAAGGCAGGAGGCCGCTCAACTCACAGGTCCTGCAGTCGTATAAGCCGGTCCTCCGGCACACCCCTCCCCGGCAAAATCCAGACGCTGAAAACGCCGTGTTTCCGACGTTCCCGGACCGGCGTATGCCCCGCCCGCAAATATGCCCGTGAAGGTGTCTCGAGTGCAGCAGCTATTAGAGGCCCCCTCTTGCAGGCCGTGGCTTGCAAGACAAATCAGTCAGACACTCCTGGCCCTTGGATCCTCAGCCCCTCGAAATGTCTCGCAAGTGGATGTCCGTGGGACTGTCGTCAAGACTCGTTGATGATGCACTTGGCATCTGCGCTGTTCTCGGAATTGAATCGGACGATGCTTCTTGCCGCGCTGCCGTCTTGGTTTGCCAGGCAACAAGTGCAGTGGCACCACTGCTGATTCCCAAACTCCGACAAACACGCATGGGAAGACGATAAGTTTTTGGCGTTTCGACAAAGCTGCGGCCGGGATACCGTACCCGGAAAGGCCGGTTGGCGGATGGTTTCGCCGTGCTCACATGGCCGTCGGCCGGTCAGGGCGTCCCCGATGAGACGCCCGCGCCGCCTCGTAGCTGCTGTCGAACGGCAGTGTGTCCATCTCCAGCAGGGGGTTTGAGTCCTGGGTCGCGACCAGCTCCCGGGCCGCGTCAACCGAGTCCACGCTGGGCATGGAACCGGGCAGGTGCCGCCGGGCGGATTCCGGCAGGAAGTAGATGGTGACGGCGGCGATGGCCGACGTCGCCATGAGGTAGAAGGCAGGCATCAGGTCGTTGCCCGTCGCCTGGATGAGCGAGGCGACGATGAACGGCGTGGTGCCGCCGAAGATCGCCACCGCGAAGTTGTACGCGATGCCCATGGCCGCATAGCGGTGGGCCGTGGGGAACAGCGCAGGCAGCGCCGAGGCCAGGTTCGGCACGAAGAAGGTCACGGGAAACGCGACCAGGGCCAAGCCGGCGAGCGTCGCCGGAACGGTCCCGATTGCAATCAGCAGGAACGCCGGAAGTGCCAGCACCACCGTGCTGATGGCCCCAATCCAGAGCACGGGACGCCGCCCGATCCGGTCGGCGAGGCGTCCCGCCAGCGGGATGCACGCAGCCATGACCACCAGGACGGGCACGGTCAGCAGCGTCCCGTGGATCTCGTCGTATCCCTTGGTGCTCGTCAAATATGTAGGCATATAGGACGTGAGCGCGTAGCCCACCGTGTTGCCGGCCGCCACGAGAATCATGGCCAGCACGATCTTCTGCCAGTGGTCCTTGAAGATCCCCACCGGGCCCAACGGGCGGAGCTCGTCTCCGGTCTCGTGGTGGGCAGCGGCCACGGCTTCGGCCTCCAGGGTCGCCTTGAAGGCGGGCGACTCCTCGATCTTCATCCGGAAGTAGATGGCGACCGCGCCCAGCGGACCCGCGACCAGAAACGGGATGCGCCAGCCCCACGCCTCCATCTGTGCTTCCCCCAGGAGCAGCTGGAGGACTGACACCAACGCCGCGCCCAGTGCAAAGCCGAGATAGCTGCCCATGTCCAGGAAGCTGACGAAGAAGCCGCGGCGGCGGTCCGGCGCGTGCTCGCACACGAACGTGGTGGCGCCGGAGTACTCGCCGCCGGTGGAGAAGCCCTGGACCAGCTTGGTGGCCACCAGCAGCACCGCGGACCAGATGCCGAGCACCCTGTACCCGGGCAGCAGGCCGACGACGAACGTCGCCGCCGCCATTAGCAGCAGGGTCATAGCCAGGACCTTCTGCCGGCCAATCTTGTCACCCAGCCAGCCGAAGAAGATGCCGCCCAACGGCCGGGCGATGAACGTGGCGGCGAAGGTACCCAGCAGGAACAGGTTCTGCACGGCCCGATCCGCCTCGGGCAGGAACACCGGACCCATGGTGGTGATCAGGTAGCCGAACACGCCGACGTCGTACCATTCCATCGTGTTGCCCACGATGGTCCCGCCGAGCGCTTTCCGCAGGGTGCGGTGGTCGACGACGATGATGTCGGACACGCGCAGCCGCCGCTGCTGCAGATGGTGCTCTGTCATGGCTCAGTCACCGCCGCCTCGGTCTTCAGGCTGGGCACGTGCCGTTCGTACTGCCGGTATCCCTGGTCGGGACAAGCCCAACTCTCCGACCATCTTCCCACCACCGGCCAAGCACAACAATGAAAACCGCGGCCTTCCCCCACGACCCGGCCTCCGTCGTGGCCCGGGGGTGAGCCACCGGCATACCGGGCAGCCATGCGAATCCGGCAATAACCCGCATACCGGCCGGCCTATGCCGGAGCCGGGGATACCGCCGACCACTTCCCCCCTTTTCACAGCGTTCTCCTCGCTGCGGCCGGGGCCCTTCCCATCCCGCTGCACAAGGCGTTGTTGCCTAACGCATCTATGTGCAGGCTGAAGGATCTCCCAAGATCCTGAAAAGCCTTGCAGCCTGGGCCTTCACCCGGAAATGCTGAAAGCACCTGCCAAGATCATGCCTTCTGCAAACAGGGCCATTCCCCTCCCCTACGTTTACGCTGCGGAATGGGCTCGGCCGGAGCTTCCCATTGTCAAACCAGTTGGTTCTTTTTACATCGAGCTCGGCCATTGGTCGGTCGGACCCGACTTCCCAAGCCGCTTTGATACCAGGGACCGGTCCCTCAGGCATCCAACCCGGACTCCACATAGTCACGGTTATCGGCGCTTTAGCGTGAGGCACGTGGATGCGGTCCGTAACGGACGTTATGCCAGGTCTTCCTCGTGGATACTTCACCGCGGCACCTCCACCAGACATAAGGTTCCCTAGCCTCGCAGGCCGAAGCACCTTCACGAGACCTGAACGCACAAGCCCACCCTTCAGCGCGCCCCGTCAGCAAAAATGACATACAGCCGCTGCGATTGTGGAAGGCCGCGAAATTTCATGACGCCCGTTATCAGCAGTAAAGAAGTGGATGGCCGGAACCATTCCCGGCCTGCGCAGGTGCAAGACAACCCGGGCTGGCGGCAGCAGGCAGCTAGCCGAGGCGGGCGGCGCTGCGGCGGGTCGGGCACGGTGCGCTGCCGTCGGAAAAGAACTTTGGTGTGGCGGCTTGGATGCGTTTGACGTCTTCAAAGACTGCACGGAAGTGAAGGCGAAGGGAGGCGTCGTCACGGCGGTCGCCGCAGGGCCTGCGGAGATCAGTGAAGTCCTGGGAGGAGGTCCGGACGCTCAGGGTCGCTCCTGAGCGTCCGGACCGCCCACGTTGTCGGGCTCAGGCCGCCCCTGATAGCCCGGAGGCCACGGGCTGCTCTTCGCACGATTGTGCCTCGAGCAGGGTCGCTTCGAGGTCCACCCCCTCCCGCTGCGCCGCCTCGAGGGCGTTCGGGTCGTCGAGCGGCAGTTGCGCCGCCGCGCCGTCGCGCCTCACGGCGACGGGAACGTTGGTGAGCGGCATGCTCTCGAGATCGATGCGCAGGTCGTCCTCCTGATGGGCGACGATGGCGCGTGCCTCGTCGAGCGTGTCGACGCTCGGCATCGACCCGGGCAGGTGGCGCCCCGCCGACTCGCGCAGGAACAGCACCGCGACGGCGCCAACCAGCGAGGTCCCCATGAGGTAGTACGCCGGCATCATATCGTTGCCCGTGGACTGGATGAGGGCATCGATGATCAGCGGGGTCGTGCCGCCGAAGATCGCCACTGCAAGGTTGTATGCGATGCCCATGCTGAAGAACCGGCAGCCGGTCGAGAACTGAGCCGGCAGTGTCGAGGCGAGGATGGGCACGTAGAACGCCACGGGGAACGCCACCATCGCGAGCCCCGCGAGCGTGGCCGGAACGGTACCGATCCCCACCAGCAGGAAGGCCGGCATCGCGAGGACGACCGTGCTCACGGCGCCGATCCACAGGGCGGGTCGGCGCCCGATCCGGTCAGAGAGCCTGCCCGCGAACGGAATGCACAGGCTCATGGCCACGAGGACCGGGATGGTCAGGAGGGTCCCGTGGACCTCGTCGTAGCCTTTTGATTCCGTCAGGTACGTGGGCATGTAGGACGTCAGCGCGTAGCCGACGGTGTTCGCGGCCGCCACAACGATGATGGCCACCAGGATCGGCTTCCAGTTGGCGCGCAGGATGGCGATGGGCCCCTGCGCCGCCGTTTCATCTTTGGCGATGCGCTCGTTCGCCAGCCGCTCCTGGGCGTCGAGGGCGGCCTGGAACGTGGGGCTCTCCTCGATCCGCAGGCGGAAGTAGATGGCGATCGCTCCCAACGGCCCCGCGACGAGGAACGGGATGCGCCAGCCGTACTCGCCCATGGCAGCATGGCCGAGCGTCAGCTGCAGGACCGAGACGAGGGCGGCACCGGCCGCGAATCCGAGGTACGAGCCCATGTCGAGGAAGCTCGTGAAGTAGCCCCGGCGCTTGTCCGCGGCGTACTCGCTCACGAACGTCGTGGCCCCGGCGTACTCGCCGCCCGTCGAGAAACCCTGGAGGAGCTTGATCGCGACCAGCAGCACCGCGGCCCAAACTCCGATCGTCGAGTAACCCGGCAGGAGGCCGAGGGAGAACGTCGCGACAGACATCACGATAAGCGTGGCAACGAGGACCTTTTGCCGGCCCACCCGGTCGCCGAGCCATCCGAAGAAGATGCCTCCGATGGGCCGGGCAACGAACGTCGCGGCGAAGGTCCCGAGCAGGAAGAGGGTCTGGACCACTTTGTCCGCCTCGGGCAGGAAGACCGGGCCCATGGTGGTGATGAGGTAGCCGAAGATGCCCACGTCGTACCACTCCATCGTGTTGCCGACGACGGCTCCCCCGACCGCCCGGCGCAGCATGGACTTGTCCACGACGTTGACGTCGCCGACCCTGAGTCGGCGCTTCCGGAACGTGATGTGGGTGCGGCCGGAGGCCACTCCATGAGTGTTGGGCTCGGCCACTTTCTGTCCAGGTTCAGCGTTCATAGTTTTCGCTCCTGTTCAAGCGCGGCCGTCCACCGTGATGCCAGGCAGGAGGTTCGACGTATGCCGAGCCCGGCAGGGTCGCGATGAAGCTGTCGAGGATCTGCACTCCGCCCTTGGCGGCCTCGGTCTTCCCAGGTGCAGTGGTCATTTCTTCTCCTATTCGGGTGGGGATGAAAGGGGAAAGGTCAGGATGGTGGCGGTGGGCGGTGCCTAGTTCAGGGGCGCGCCGTGTGTCTCCGCGCGGCGGGCGCGCTGGGAGCGCTCGACGTCGCCGCGCCGCTTGGCGAAGAGCCTCGTCTGGGCGCTGCTGAGCATCCCCACAGGGTCGTCCCCGCGGTAGTAGAAGGCCAGGAAGCTGTGGCCCTCGGCGTCGCCTGCCTCGATCTCGATCCGGCCGGACAGCTCGGCGTGGCCGCTGAACTGGATGCGGATGCCGTACTGGTGGGACCAGAAGTACGGAGAGCGGCCTGGGGTCGGGCGCGTTAAGGAGGGCCCGGACGGCACGGGGCGGCTGGGTGAGCGCGGCGTTCCAGTGCCCGAGCCGGTGCGGGCGGCCCAGGTGCTGGTCGTGCCAAGCCGGGCAGTCCCGGACAGCCACGACGCCGGGGAGCCGGGTCCGGCCGTGCTCGTCGCAGACCACAACGTCCGCCACCTCGACGCTTGAACCGGCGAGCCACCCGGTGGCGGCTTCGCCGCCCGCGGCGACCAGCACGGCGTCGACCTCGATTACCCGTCCGTCGCTGAACTCGGCCGCTTGGACGCGCGCTCCCGCGGCGCGCACGGCTTCGACCGGGGGACCTTGAATGGGCTCGACGCAGTGCGCCGCGTGGAGCCCGGCGAGGACCGCCCCTATCTTCACGCCGACGCACCGGCCGAGGGGTACGCCCGCACCGGCGAGGATCACGACGTCCGCCCCGGCAGCCGGTGCAATCGAGGCTATGTCGGCGCCGATGACGCCCGCGCCGATGACTAGCAGCTGCGCGCCCGGAACGAGATCGCTGCGGAGGCGCTCCGCGTCGTCGAGGGTGCGCAGGGTGTGGACGTTCTCGAATCCGTCGAACACCGGGAGCATCCGCGCGGTCGAGCCGGTGGCCAGCACGACCCCGTCAGCTGTGAGCCGCGCGCCGTCGTCGAGCACGACAGCCCGCTCCCCGGCATCGAGCGCGACAGCGCTCTGGCCGAGGAGCCAGTCGGCGGCGAGGTCCTCCTCGTCGTCCTCGAGCCGCAGTGCATCCGAGGCGATCTTGCCGCTCAGGAAATCCTTGCTCAGCGGGGGGCGGTCGTAGGGACGGTGGGACTCGTCGCCGACCAGGACGAGTCTGCCATCGAACCCCTCGGCGCGGGCGACTGAGAGGCCCGCAAGGGACGAACCGACAATGGCAAGGGTCGTCATCATGCTCCTGACGTGAGCGGGCGGTTCGAGGGGGATGGTTGCGTTTGACGCAACACGCTTCATGATACACAACGGTGAGCCACGCCACAGCGTGATGTCAAGCGCCTGAATACTGGGCGCATGGATCGGCGGTCAGGAAAAGTCCGGCGAAGCGGTGGCCCCAGGCCGCGGCGCTGGCCAGGCCTGGGGCCGCCCCTGACGGTGCCGGGCGGCGTGGCGGTGTTCTGGACAGCGGGGCTGGTCCGGCCTGCTGACAGTGCTGCGCGGCCCCGAATCGCCGGTATCGGCGCTGGTGTGGCTGCATCTGATGCTCGCGGCCGCCGCCCTCACCGTTGTCAGCGCCGGTGCCGCCGCCATAAACCTCCGGCGCCGAATTGCCAAGCACCGGCATGCCGGGCACGGCAGCCAGCTGCCCCACGGTCCCCATGCCGGTCCATCTCCTGCTCCGCCACGCATCCGGACATAGCGGCAGTTATCGGCGCGTGAATTTCCGGACAGACACGGCGTCCCGCCTAACCAATCAGGCTCTCGGAAGTTCCTGAGACCCGGAGGTGTAACCAACGGAAGCACCACTAGAAAGACGAAGCCTTATGTCCCCATCACTGACCTCCACAAATATCACTGCCTCCCCTGCCAACGAGGCAGACAAGCTGCTGAACCTTGTGGCGGAGGAAGTCCAGCACCTGGCCCGACGGGATCACGACTGCGGCATCTTGGTCACAAGAACAGGAGCCGGACAATTCACTGTCGAGCTCAGCGAGCAAGTCCCTTACGGCCTTACATTGGAAGCCGAGACCTCACACCTGGGAGGCCGCCGCAATTCGTTGCGCCGTCCTCGCTAGCGTCCTGCAGCGCAGGCTTCGTCGGAACTGCCAGAGGGCGATGCCGCGAAAAGCCGTTGACAGCTAGGGGGCGGAACACTACGGTGCTTATATATCAGTTGTGTGTTCAGCCGGAACCGGCCCGCCGGACTCCACCACGGCCGACGCTTCGCTGCAGCGCAGCACCGCCGCCGCCATTTGAGACCGCAGCACCGCCAATGCCCCGCTCTGATCCCTCAGGAGGAACCGGACGCCATGAGCACTTCCCCCACCCTTCCCCG